>NZ_JBHVCT010000058.1:0-45006 GCF_042803195.1 Streptomyces sp. NPDC057428 | reverse complement strand
CTGCCGGGGGCGCCCCCGTACGGTTCGGTCCGGCCGGTGGCCGGCAGCCGTCAGATCAGGCCGAGCTCGCGGACCGCGTCGCGCTCCTCGGTGAGCTCCTGCACGGACGCGTCGATGCGCGCGCGGGAGAACTCGTTGATGTCCAGACCCTGGACGATCTCGTACTTCCCGTCCTTCGTGGTGACCGGGAAGGAGGAGATGATGCCCTCGGGGACGCCGTAGGAGCCGTCCGACGGGATGCCCATCGAGGTCCAGTCGCCCTCGGCGGTGCCGTTGATCCACGTGTGCACGTGGTCGATGGCGGCGTTGGCGGCCGAGGCGGCCGAGGACGCGCCACGGGCCTCGATGATCGCCGCGCCGCGCTTGGCGACGGTCGGGATGAAGGTGTCGGCCAGCCAGACCTCGTCGTTGACGACCTCGGCGGCGTTCTTGCCGGCGATCTCCGCGTGGAAGATGTCCGGGTACTGCGTCGCCGAGTGGTTGCCCCAGATCGTCAGCCGCTTGATGTCGGAGACGGCGGCACCGGTCTTGGCGGCCAGCTGCGAGATCGCGCGGTTGTGGTCGAGGCGGGTCATCGCGGTGAAGCGCTCGGCCGGTACGTCAGGGGCAGCGGCCTGCGCGATGAGCGCGTTGGTGTTGGCCGGGTTTCCGACGACGAGGACCTTGATGTCGTCCGCGGCGTTGTCGTTGATGGCCTTGCCCTGCGGCTTGAAGATGCCGCCGTTGGCGGACAGCAGGTCGCCGCGCTCCATGCCCTTCGTGCGCGGGCGGGCGCCGACGAGCAGGGCGACGTTGGCACCGGCGAAGCCGACGTTGGCGTCGGCCGTGATCTCGATGTCGCGCAGCAGCGGGAAGGCGCAGTCGTCGAGCTCCATGGCAGTGCCCTCGGCCGCCTTGAGACCCTGGGGGATCTCGAGGAGTCGCAGGTTGACCGGCACGTCCGGGCCGAGCAGGTGGCCGGAGGCGATGCGGAAGAGCAGCGCGTAGCCGATCTGGCCGGCCGCGCCGGTGACGGTGACATTCACGGGAGTGCGGGTCATGGCGATCTCCGTTAGACAGCTGGCGGTGGGGGTCCCTGCCCCTGGTGCGGACATCTCTGAATCTTGATGTGAAGAGATATCCAGCGGTCAGGCTATCCGACCCGCGCCGCACCGACCGCCCGCCCCCCTGTGGGACCGCACACAGCCGGCTACGGACCGCATGCGTCTACTCCGGCGTGGCGCACCCCGTCGTCCCCAACCTGAGCGTCGCGCAGGCCTTGGCGTCGGAGGCCTTCCGTACGGCGACCATCGGGGTGTACGCGTCCGCGCCGACGTCCACGGTTCCGCTCTCCTCGGCCGGCCCGGCGGTGATCGTCACGGTGTCGCCGGTGATGGCCCGGGTGATACGGGCCCACGCCGCCCCGCAGGTCTCGCTGTAGCGGACCTCGACGAGGCCCGCGCCGACCGTGACCCTCGCGACCGTCTCGGCGAACCGGCCGCCGCAGCCCGTCGCTTCGGGGTCCTGCCCGGTGCACGCGGCGCCGCTGCACTCCACCCCTGCGGGCAACCGCGCCGCGGTGGTGGTGGCCGGCCGGGCCGAGGGTGCCGCGGCGACCGCGCGGGGGGTGTCGTCGTCCCCGCCCGGACCGGTGAGCAGCACGGCGGCGGCAATCAGCATGAGCGCTCCGGCCGCCCCCGCGACGATCACGGCCGCGCCGCGGCGTACGCCCCGCTTCTTCCCAGCGTCCGAAGGAACGGCGTCCTGCGGGGCACCGTCCTCGTACGGGCCGCCCGCCAGGGCCTCCCCCGCATCCGGTCCGGATCCGGCCCGCGGCTGCTGCGGGATCCGCGGAAGGGTGCCGCGCTGGATGGGCACGGAGATCGGCCGGCCCGCATCGCGGGATTCCCCCTCCGGTCCGGCGGCGGTGGACACACCGGTGCCGCCCGCAGCGGGGCGCGCGCCTGCCGTACGGGCGGGGGCCACGCCCGCCTCGCCGAGTGCCGCTCGCGCCTGCGAGATCCTGATCGCTTCCATCGTCATGTCGTGGCGCATCTCGGAGCGGCTCCAGGCCCGTTCGGCCAGCTCCCACATGGTGGTCAGATGGTTCTGCTGGGCGCCCGTCACCTCGGCGAGCGCGATGATCGCCCCTCGCGGGGCGAGCAGCCGGCCGTTCAGATACCGCTCCCAGGACGTCTTGCTGTAGCCCGTACGGTCAGCGACCGCGGCCATGCTCAGGCCACCGCGGTCGACGAGCCTGCGCAGCTGACCGGTGAACTCCCGCACCTGCGGGTCGAGTTCTTCCGGCAGCGGCTTCCAACGAGGCATTGCTTCCCCCCAGTCGATTCCCCCCGGACGCGCCTGGCGCGCTCGCCGGCACCTGGTCCGCGCCCCTGTCGCCGGAGCGGCCCGGCCCCGCGTCCCGGGCTCCCCAGAAGGATGCACGGATGCAGGCTGCCAGTTCCGGACGAAGAGGCTTACCTGGGCATTCGGTATGAGCGCGGGATCCGTTGTGCGCCGTAGTACCCGTCGAACCGGTCCACTGTCGTTGCGCGACGATCACAGGGTGGCGGAATGGTCACTTCCGTGCCACAGGGCCCGGGCATCCCTTGAACCGGCACCTCATGTCCATGACGCTTGGATCAGGACAGGGCAAGGCCGCTCAAGTCGCCTCATCTTGGGGTCTCTTGCACTGGGACGCCCGGTCCGGTGTCCGTCCCTTCTCGGGGGTGGGGACGGACACCGCGCAGGTCTTCCCCGCGTCGTACGTACGATCCGCTAGCGGATCGTGAAGTGGACCACGTCCTGCAGGAACGGGACGTTCAGCCAAGGTCTGGGCTGGGCCATCGTCGCGATCAGCACGATGAGGGTGCCCATCAGCCCGTACGTGACGAGGTCGGTGAACCGGGACCGTACGGCCAGCATGCCGACGGACGGAACCACCCAGCGGAGCACCGCGCCGGCGAGGAGTGCGATACCCACCAGCATCGAGCCGTACCGGAAGGCCTCCTTGAAGGGGTCTACACCCACGATCAGCAGTCCGGCCCCTGCGGTGCACAGCACCGTGAGCAGCGGCCACTGCCGGGCGGGAGCGGGCGCGTCTCCCGGCGCCGCCCGGCCGCCCCCCTCGGGGCGTGCGGTGTCCCGGGTCAAGGAGAAACGCCGCGGAGGCACCCAGGTCGAACCACTGCTCCCGCCCGCCACCGCGGTCCCGTCCGTGTCCACGGCCGCGTCCGTACTGGCAGACGCGTCCGCACCGCCGGACGCGGTCGCCTCGGCAGACGGCTCCGCAGACCCGGTCGGCTCGGAAGGCAGGTCCGCCGTGGCGGACGCATCGGTGTCGGGGCCACCGTCCCGGTCAGAAGTCCGGCCCTCGTCGGCGTCCGCGTCGGTACCCCCGTCCCGCGCGGACGCCCCTGCCGCGTCGGGGCGCTCCGGCGACCCGGGACCGTGGGCGCGCGCGCCCGCAGCGGACTCCCCGGCCTCCGCCTGCACCCCGGCCCCGACGGCCTCACCGGATGCGGCTTCCGGATCACGCGTCTTCCCGGTCGGCCCGGCCTGCTCGGACATCACTGCCTCCTCGGCCGGACCCTCGGTGTGCGTACCGCCCGCCGGACTCGTACCAGCACCCATGACGTTCCTCCGGTCCGGGTCAGCCGGCGGATTCGGCGGAGGCCTCGGCGGCGGCGCGTTCGGCCGCCTCGACCACGTTGACGAGCAGTTGGGCGCGGGTCATGGGGCCCACACCGCCGGGGTTCGGGGCGACCCAGGCCGCGACCTCGGCGACACCGGGGTGGACGTCCCCGACGATCTTGCCGTTCTCGTCCCGGCTCACACCGACGTCGAGCACGGCCGCGCCCGGCTTCACGTCCTCGGGCTTGATCAGGTGGGGCACACCGGCGGCTGCGACGATGATGTCTGCCTGCTTGAGGTGCGCCGAGAGGTCACGGGTGCCGGTGTGGCACTGGGTGACGGTGGCGTTCTCGGACTTGCGCGTCAGGAGCAGCGGGAGGGGGCGGCCGATGGTGACACCACGTCCGACGACGACCACGTGGGCGCCGTTGATCTCCACGCCGTGCCGGCGGAGCAGGGTGACGACGCCCTGCGGGGTGCAGGGCAGCGGGCCCGTCTCGTTCAGGACGAGCTTGCCCAGGCTCATCGGGTGCAGCCCGTCGGCGTCCTTGGCCGGATCCATCAGTTCGAGGATGCGGTTGGTGTCGATCCCCTTGGGAAGGGGGAGCTGCACGATGTAACCGGTGCACTCGGGGTTGTCGTTGAGCTCCCGTACGACTGCCTCGATGTCCTCCTGCGTGGCCGTGTCCGGGAGTTCGCGCTGGATGGACCCCATACCGACCTCGGCACAGTCGCGGTGTTTGCCGTTCACGTACCACCGGCTGCCTGGGTCGTCGCCGACGAGCAGGGTTCCCAGGCCGGGTGTGATGCCCTGTGCCTTGAGGGCCGCCACGCGGACGGTCAGGTCGGACTTGATCGCAGCTGCGGTGGCCTTGCCATCGAGAATCTGGGCAGTCATGTCACCCATCCTCGCGGATGACCCCGCCCTCGTACCAATCCTGGTCTGCCACGCGGACACGAGATTGCACTTGCAGAACGCATTGGGCAATCGACTGGACAGAATGACGGCGTCACGGCGACGATAAAGGGCGCATAAGCGCGGACAGTGTCGGGGGGACTCCGTTCAGATCGCATGCCGTTCCTCCGCTCGGGCCGCGTCGTCCCCATTTCCACAACGGAGGAATCCCGCCATGAGCTTCGGCGACCCCAACAACCCCTACGGCCAGCAGCCGGGCGGGCAGCCGGGCTACGGCTACCCCCAGCAGGCCCCGCAGGGTGTTCCCCAGCAGGGCTACGGCTACCCCCAGGCACCGCCGGTTCCGGGCGGCTACGGCTTCCCGAGCGGGCCGGCCGAGATGCCGGGTGGCGTGAAGGCCGCCCGCATCATGCTGTACGTCCTCGGTGGCTTTCAGGTCCTCGGCGCGATCGTCATGGTCATCGGTGGCGCCTGGCTGAGCGACAAGCTGTCCGAGAGCGAGTCCTACGGCTCGACGAGCAACCAGGACATGGCCGACGTCAGCATGGGCGTCTTCGTCGTCGTCGGCATCCTGACACTCGGCATCGCACTCTGGGCGATCCTGACCGCCGTCAAGTTCTCCTCCGGGGGCAACGGCGTCCGCATCTCGGCGATCGTCTACGGCTCCCTCGTGACCCTCTTCAGCGTCATCAGCCTGCTGACGACGAACGTGTTCGCACTCATCAGCATCGCGCTGGGCATCATGATCATCGTCTTCTGCGCCAAGCAGGACGGTGCCCAGTGGTTCCAGCGCCCGCGCCACTGACGGACATCACCACCCGTCCGTGAAGGCCGTAACACCCGCGCCACGGGTTCCTTACGGCCTTCGGCCGTTTCAGGGCGCCTTCGTGGTCCGCTCCATGACCACGAAGGGCCCTGCCTCGCGCGTGATCCGGTACCGCGCCTCGGGGTGGAGCTGCTGCGCGTACTTCACCGGATCGTCGATCGGGCGCGACCAGCCGAAGTCCAGGTTGATCGCGACGACGTCGGGCGCGGTGCCGGGCGCCCCGCCGACCCAGTAGACCGTGCGGTCGGCGGTCAGATGTGCCATCAGCGTGATGTCGGTCTCCACCCGCGCACCCACGGGAATGGCGCGCAGTGCTTCCTCGGCCGCGTGGGTGCGGGCGTCCGCACGGTAGGTCTCCGGGCGCAGCAGGTCACGGAACGGAAGGTGCTGGGTCAGCGCGAGGGCGATCGCGACGGCGACGGGGACGGCGACGTTCGCGTACGAGACGAGCCAGGGCCGCTTCGAGTGCCGGCTGCGCCGGATGCCGTCCGCCATGGCCAGGAAGACGACCGGCATCAGGATCGCGCTGTAGTGCCAGACCATCCCCCAGTGGTTGGAGTCCTGCGAGAGCAGGCGCCAGCCGAGGGTGGGCAGGACGAGAAGGATCAGCGGGGAGCGCAGCGCCATGAAGGCGGTGATGCCGACCAGGAAGACGAGCATCTCCAGCTTGACGGAGGAGTCGAGGACGCCGAGCACGGAGTCCAGCATGGACACCTGCTGCCCGCCGTTCTCCTCGATCTTCTTCCAGTAGTCGTACGTCCCCGCGCTGCTGGCCGCCGGTATGAGCACCAGGACGGTCAGCGCGAACGAGAACACGCCGAAGGCCGCCAGCAGCGCGCCCTGGAGCCTGCGGCCGTAGAAGGCGAGCAGGCCGCCGACGATCGCGACGGTGACTCCGAGGTCCTCCTTCACCAGGACCAGGGGCAGCGCCCACAGGACGGCCGCCCGCCGGCGCCCCGTGAGGAGGGCGCGGCAGACCAGGGCGATCAGCGGGACGGCGAAGGCTATCTCGTGGAAGTCGGCCTTCACCGCTTCCTGGAGGCCCCAGGACAGTCCGTAGGCGGCGGTGGCGCAGAGGCCGGCGCGGCCGCCCAGGATCTGCTGGACGGTGCGCCCGACGACGACGGCGGAGAAGGCGAACAGGGCGGCCTGGGCGAACAGCAGGGCGGCGGCCGACGGCCACACCCAGTAGAGCGGGACGAGGAGGGCCACCACGGGGCTGAAGTGATCGCCCAGGATCAGATAGCCAGGGCCCTTGATGTCGACGACCGGGGCGTCGAACCCGGCGTACGCGCGCACCTCCTGCTCGAAGATGCCCAGGTCCCAGGAGGGCGACTGGAAGTGGCTGAACCGGACGTACGCGTACAGGAAGTAGACCGCGCCCAGCAGGACGGCGGCGATCAGGTACGGGCGCAGCGGTACGGGGTGGAGCGGGGCGACGGCCCTGCCGGCTTCCCCTTCGGAAGCCTCCTCCGGTGCGTCGGTCTCGCTCTTGTTCAGGTCAAGCACGGTGCCCCCGCAACGGAATTGCCCACTGGTCACTGCCGGCCGGACCGGTCCCGCGCGCCGCGGCCCGGCAAGCCATTCATTAGAACAGAGGGACGAGCGGAATCCGCAGGCCGGGAAGCGCCGCAGGCCGCACCCGGGAGGGCGCGGCCTGCGGCGTCGTCACTGCGACCGCGTGCCGTCGGTGCGGCACACCGGGCAGCGGTGTCACGCGGTGGTGTCAGTGGAAGAAGTGGCGGGTGCCCGTGAAGTACATGGTCACCCCGGCCTTCTCCGCGGCCTCGACGACCAGCTCGTCGCGGACCGAGCCGCCCGGCTGCGCCACGGCCCTGATGCCCGCGGCGGTGAGGATCTCCAGGCCGTCGGGGAAGGGGAAGAACGCGTCGGACGCGGCGTACGCACCGCGTGCCCGCTCCTCGCCGGCCCGCTCGACCGCGAGCTTCGCGGAGTCGACGCGGTTGACCTGGCCCATGCCGACACCGACGGAGGCGCCGTCCTTGGCGAGCAGGATCGCGTTCGACTTGACCGCGCGGCATGCCTTCCAGGCGAAGGCGAGCTCCCTGAGCTCCTCGGCGGTGAGGGCCTCGCCGGTGGCGAGGGTCCAGTTGGCCGGGTCGTCGCCCTCGGCCTGCAGCCGGTCGGTGACCTGGAGCAGCGCGCCGCCGTCGATCGGCTTCACCTCGACCTCGGAGGCCGGGGCGTCGGGGCAGCGGAGCACCCGGATGTTCTTCTTGCGGGCGAGGACCTCGACCGCGCCGTCCTCGTACGCCGGGGCGACGATGACCTCGGTGAAGATCTCCGCGACCTGCTCGGCCATCTCGACGGTCACCGGGCGGTTGACCGCGATGACGCCGCCGAACGCGGACAGCGGGTCGCATGCGTGCGCGTTGCGGTGCGCCTCGGCCACGTCGTCCGCGATCGCGATGCCACAGGGGTTGGCGTGCTTGATGATCGCGACGCACGGCTCGGCGTGGTCGTAGGCGGCACGGCGCGCGGCGTCGGTGTCCGTGTAGTTGTTGTAGGACATCTCCTTGCCGTGCAGCTGCTCGGCCTCGGCGAGGCCGCCCTCGCCCGAGGTGTAGAGCGCCGCGGGCTGGTGCGGGTTCTCGCCGTAGCGCAGGACGTTCTTGCGCTCGTAGGTCGCGCCGGAGAAGTCCGGGAAGCCGGAGTCGTCGGCGGCGGCGTAGCCGTCGGCGAACCAGGACGCCACGGCCACGTCGTACGCGGCGGTGTGCTGGAACGCCTCGGCGGCGAGCCGCTTACGGGCGGTCAGGTCGAACCCGCCCGCCTTGACCGCCGCGAGGACGTCGGCGTAGCGCTCCGGGCTGGTGACGACGGCCACGGACGGGTGGTTCTTGGCGGCGGCGCGGACCATCGACGGGCCGCCGATGTCGATCTGCTCGACGCACTCGTCGTCGGAGGCGCCGGAGGCGACGGTCGCCTTGAACGGGTAGAGGTTCACGACCACCAGGTCGAACGGCTCCACGCCGAGCTCGGCGAGCTGCTCGCGGTGGGCGTCCAGCCGCAGGTCGGCGAGGATGCCGGCGTGCACCCGGGGGTGGAGCGTCTTGACGCGGCCGTCCAGGCACTCGGGGAAGCCGGTGAGCTCCTCGACCTTCGTGACCGGCACTCCGGCGGCGGCGATCTTCCCGGCGGTGGAGCCGGTGGAGACCAGCTCGACACCGGCCTCGTGCAGACCGCGGGCGAGGTCTTCGAGCCCCGTCTTGTCGTAGACACTGACCAGGGCGCGGCGGATGGGCTTATTCACCGACATGACCGAGATGAACCTTTCGTCCCTCAATGCGATAGCCGTCGCGGGCGAGCCGCCCTACGGCCTCGACGAGCAGCTTGCGCTCGACTTCCTTGATGCGTTCGTGGAGGGCTGCTTCACCCTCCACCGTTTCCTCTTCGGTCACCTCGACCACGCCCTGCGCGATGATCGGACCGGTGTCGACACCGTCGTCGACGAAGTGGACGGTGCACCCGGTGACCTTGACGCCGTACGCGAGCGCGTCGCGCACGCCGTGAGCACCGGGAAAGCTGGGGAGCAGGGCGGGGTGGGTGTTGACGACGCGGCCGCCGAACTCGGCGAGGAAGGCCTTGCCGACGATCTTCATGAAGCCCGCAGAGACGACCAGGTCGGGGCGGTGCTCGGCCACGGCCGCGGTCAGTGCGGCGTCCCACTCCTCGCGGCTCGCGTACTCGCCGACCTTGCAGACGAAGGTGGGGAGCCCGGCGCGCTCGGCACGTTCGGCGCCGAGGGTGCCATGACGGTCCGCCCCGACCGCGACGACCTGGGCGCCGTAGGCCTCGGGATCGTCACCGATGGCGTCGAGGAGCGCTTGCAGATTCGTGCCTGAACCGGAGACGAGCACGACCAGACGGGCCGGAGCGGCGGAGGAGGGCGGGGAGGCCACAGCAGGGCCCTTTCTCGCGTGATGGAGCGGGTACGCGATGTACGGGAGAGCGTTTGTATGGTCGTACGAAAGAAGCTCGCCCCGCGATACGGGGAACTCTACGAACGGTCCGACCGTCAGCAACGATACCGGCACTCCCGGCGGCCCCCACGGGACGGGGGCGTGACCGGGAGGTAGCGTCAGGGGACAGGGAACCGCCCCCGGGCGGAAATGACGAGATGGGGAAGACGTTCACCACATGCCGGACCGCCTCCGCACCGCCCTTGGCCACCCGCTGCCCGAGCGGGCGGCCTCCATGCTGATGCGGGAACGCCGTTCCTCTTCGCCGGACTCCTCGTCGGGTTCCGGGTCTTCGCCCGGCTCGGGCTCCACGTCGGGCTCGGGCTCGTCCTCCGGGTCCTCCGACGACAATCCGTTCGCCGCCCCGCCCGAGGACAGGCCCGACCGGCCCTGGCAGCCGCGCCATCCCTCCCGGCCGCCGGACCACGGCGGCGACGGGAACGACGGGAACGACGAGGGCACCCCCGACAGCCGCCCCGTCTGGGGAAGCCAGTGGAGCGACCGGCAGCCCGGCCGGGAGAGCGGCGGCTTCGGCGGCCGCCCCGGCAACACACCGAGCGGCCAGGGCGGGGGGCCCGAGGGCGGACCCGGCGGACCGCGCTGGGACCCGACCGACCCCATCCAGCGGCGTGCACGCTATGCGGTGCTGGGCGGCATGTGGGCGTTCTTCTTCGCCCTCTTCAACCTTCCCGAGATCGCGCTGCTGCTCGGGGCACTGGCCGTCTACTGGTCGATCAGCGCCCTGCGCGGAGGCCCGCGCAAGCCCCCGGCGCCGGACGCCCGGGCCGCTGCGGTGTCCGGCGGCACCCCGGACCGGCCGACTGCACCGCCACCGCCGGCCGGTGCGCCCGGAGCCGCGCAGAGCGCAGGCCGCCAGCAGACGACGGCGGCCGTGAGCGGCCTGGTGACGGCCGTCCTGGCGCTGGCGATCGTCGCCACCGGCTACACGGTGCAGCTCGTCTACCGCGACTACTACACCTGCGTGAACGACGCGCTCACCAAGTCCGGCGCCCTGGCGTGCAATGACAAGCTGCCCGATCCGCTGGAACCCTTCTTCGGCGTCAAGAGGTAGAACCGTCCGCTCCAAGGACCACTACGGAGCACTTTCCCGGCCCGGGTCCGGACGCCGATCGGCGTTTGGACCCGGGCCGGACCGCTCGTCCGGCTCGTGCACGGGTGACGTCGCGGATGCCGAAGCCTGCGCCGGAGCCGGTGGGACGTCAAAGACGGATGCGGGGCAGGGCCCGGCAGAGGAATCCGGGGCGTACTCGGCGACGGGAACGTGTTTCGCCGGGGGAACGTGTCCAGGCACGGGAGGACCGTCCCCGGCCGCAGGATCGGATACGGGCGCCGATACGGGCCCGGCCGCAGCTCCCGGGTCCGGAGCCGCCGCCGGGCCTGATGCGGCCGTGGAACCGCCGCCGGCTGCGGCCGGGCGGGCGAGCACGCCATGGCCGGCCGCCTCTGCGCCCGGCTCCGCCGCCCCTGCGCCTGCCTCCGTCTCCGCATCACGGGCACCGGGTGTGGGCGCCCGGCCCGGTGCGGGATCCGGGACAGCGGGGAAGTGCGCCATCAGCCCACCCGAGCTCTCCCTGAGCGCGGCCCAACGGGCTTTCCTCGCCCCGTCCTCGTGCCAGGAACCGGCCGCCAGGAAGCCGTACGGCTCCTCGTCCGCGTTCGCCGCACCGGCCTCCGCGTCCCCCTCCCGTTCCGTAGCGCCCTTCGCGGGCTTCTCCTCCGGCGCGACCGCCGACCCTGCGTCCGCCTCCTGCGGCGCGGCGTCGCGCCGCCATCCCCATCGCTTCTCCCGCAGCCGCCAGGCCCTGAGCAACAGCGCGGACGGAACGCCGATGACTGCCGTCCACACGAGCGAGGCGGGGCCCACCAGCCACCACACCGGGCCGAACTCGGCCAGCGCCCCGGTGCCCAGCGGCCCGCCCGACGCGGCGGCCAGGGCCGCCACGCCTGCTCCGCAGCCCACGGCGGCCAGCCCTGCCACCAGTGTGGTCCGCCCCTGCCCCCACGGCTCCTCGTCGCCGGCGGATGAGGGGGCCGCACTCCGTGCGACGCGGCGGGCGACGGCCAGGGCGGCCGCCGCCGGGACCGCGGCCGCCACCCAGTTCACCGCCGTCCCCGGGCCCTGTGACGGCATCGCCGCGAGGAGCGGGAAGTCCGGCAGAGCGGGGTGGCCGGCGAAGGCGAACGGAGTGACCGTGGACGCCGTGCCGAGGGCGAAGCCGGGCCCCATGCCGTACGCGGCACCCCACATCGCCGCGTTCGGCAGGAGTGCCACGGCCAGCAGGAGTAGGGCGGACCGGCCGGCCCAGTCGCCGGACAGCCCCAGCAGCGACCCCCTCGCGGCCCCCGCGTTCAAGCCCAGTGCCGCGACGACGAGCACCGCCCCGCCGGCGAGCAGCACCAGGACACCGAAGGCCGCCGAGCGCAGCGCGGCTACGGCACCCGCCCGGAACCTGCTGCGGGCCGCGGCCTCCTGGAGACTGAGCGGCGCCCAGACCAGGAGTGAGGTCACCGGACGCCCCCGCGCCGCCCAGACGCCCGCGGCAGCGGAGCCGGTCACCACGAGCAGGACGGGGAAGGCGAGCGTGGTGCGGTCGACGGGCAGTCCACCGCCCCTCCCGTAGGCCGCCGCCGCGAGTACGACCAGCAGGTAGCCGGCGCTCACCGCGCAGAGGGCCCCGACCGCCGAATGCCTGTCCGTGGTCTTGCCTCCGGTCTCCGCGGAGTCCCGTGCCGCCCGGTGCACGAGCCAGACGGGCAGCACCACGAGCAGCAGGGGCACGGTGCCCACGGGCGCCGGATGACCGCCGAGTGTGTCGGTCCTGATGAGTTCGGCGCCGTGGGCGAGAAGCCAGAGACCGGTCGCGACATGGAAGGCCCCGTCCGGCCCGCTGTCGGGGTACGGCGAGCTGATCCACAGCACCATGACCAGGACGGCCAGCGAGCCGAGTCCGAGCCCCGCGGCGATGGCCCCGCGCGCGAACGCGGAGGCGAGCGCGGCGGACCTGCTCCGCTCGGCAGGCAACTCAGCAGGCAACATCGGGCTGCGTTCGGTCACTTGGGTCACGTCGCCATGCTGCCAACGACACGCGCTTATTTCGTGTAACGGGCTAATGGCCGCTGTGTCGCTCAATATACGCTTATGTACTTTTTCACCCAGTGCAGTGCCACCGAGGACGGAGGCCGTACATGACACGGAGCGCCACCGGCCCGCCCCCCGCCTCCCCGTTGCCCTCCCCCAAGGAGCTCCGCCGGCTGCGCGAGGCCAGGTCACTGAGTGAGGAACAGGTCGCGGCGGCCACGGGTGTCACGCCCGCCACCGTCCGCTCCTGGGAGACGGGGCGCACCACGCCGCGGGGGCGCCGTCGCACGGCGTACGCCAGGCTGATCGGCTCCGCCGACCCTCGCGCCACGCCGCACCCCTCAGTCGTCGAAGCCACCGGGAGCAGCACGATCTCCCCGACGGAGCCCGGTACCTGTGCCACCGCGGACGCCCGGGCAGATCCCGGCACGGTCGTGGCGCCTGACGCGACAACATCTGAGGTGACGTCACCGGCCCCCGCGACGCCGTCGAGCGGTCCGGCGGCGGACGGCACCACATCGAGGGTCGCCGCGCCGGACATTCAGGGTGCCACCGTGCGGGTCGCCCCGGCGCGCCCCTCGTCCGGACATCCCGCCCCGGCGGCCACCGCGCAGGGGACGACCGCGCCCGACGACGGCGCCCCCTGCCCTGCACACACCCCGACGCCGCCCGGACTCACGGCCGAGGCCGCGTTCGACGGCCTGTACGACCTCACGGCACCCGGGCTGACACGTCAGATGTATCTCCTGACCGGTCGCCGCCTGCTGTCCCGGGAGGCCGTCGAGCACGCCTTCCGGATCGCCTGGCAGCGCTGGCCGGAGGTGGCCAGGGACCGCGATCCCGCAGGCTGGACGCGGGCGGCGGCGTACGAGTACGCGATGTCACCCTGGCACCGCGTGCGCCGCACCCACCGCCGCCCCGACGCGTTGCCCGACGAGCCAGGGAGGAAGGCGCTGCTGGCCGCGCTGCTCGCGCTGCCCCCGTCGTACCGTCGCACGCTGCTGCTCCACGACGGCGTCGGGCTGGGGCTGCCGGATACGGCGGCCGAGACCGAGGCCAGCACGCCCGCCGCGGCCAACCGCCTGTTGAACGCCCGGGCCGCCCTCGCCGAGGCGCTGCCCGAACTGGCCGGCCCCGCCGATCCCGGCGGGCAGACCGCCCTCTTCCAGGAGCGGCTCGGCGCTCTCGCGCTGGCCGAGGACCTGCCGGAACCACCCCCGGCCCCGTCGGTGCGCAGGGGCAGCGAGCGCGTCGCGGAACTCTGGACGCGGGCGGCGCTCTGTTTCGGTGTGCTGCTCATCGGGGCGACGGGCTTCACACTGCACACGGCCCCCACACAGTACGAGCAACCGCTCTCGCCTCCCCAGCGGGTCGGCGGGGTTCCGCCGAGGGGCGGGCCGGAGCGGCTGACGCCCCAGGACCTGAAGCTGCAGAAGGCGCTGCGGGAGAAGCTCGTGCACGGTCCGGAGCGCCTGGTTCCACGGATCCCCTGACCGGGCTGCCCGCCGGACGCGGAAACGGCGCGGGCCCGCACCCTGCAGAGGACAGGATGCGGGCCCGCGCCGTTTCCGCGTGAAGCGGTGACGCCGCTGCGGGCGGTCAGCCGCCGAGGATCTCGCGAGCCAGCTTGGCGGTCTCGGTCGGCGTCTTGCCGACCTTGACACCGGCGGCCTCGAGGGCCTCCTTCTTGGCCGCAGCCGTGCCGGAGGAACCGGAGACAATGGCGCCGGCGTGGCCCATGGTCTTGCCCTCCGGAGCGGTGAAGCCCGCGACGTAGCCGACGACCGGCTTCGTGACGCTCGATGCGATGTAGTCGGCGGCACGCTCCTCGGCGTCGCCACCGATCTCGCCGATCATCACGATGAGGTCGGTGTCGGGGTCCGCCTCGAACGCCGCGAGGGCGTCGATGTGCGTGGTGCCGATGACCGGGTCGCCACCGATGCCGACGGCGGACGAGAAGCCGATGTCACGCAGCTCGTACATCATCTGGTAGGTCAGCGTGCCGGACTTGGACACGAGACCGATGCGGCCGGGCTTGGTGATGTCGCCCGGGATGATGCCGGCGTTGGACTGGCCGGGGGTGATCAGGCCGGGGCAGTTCGGACCGATGATCCGGGTCTTGTTGCCCTTCGACCCGGCGTACGCCCAGAAGGCGGCCGAGTCGTGGACGGCGATGCCCTCGGTGATGACGACGGCCAGCGGGATCTCGGCGTCGATCGCCTCGACGACGGCGGCCTTCGCGAAGGCCGGCGGCACGAAGAGGACCGACACGTCGGCGCCGGTCTTCTCCATCGCCTCGGCGACGGAGCCGAACACGGGTACCTCGGTGCCGTCGAAGTCGACGGAGGTGCCCGCCTTGCGCGGGTTGACGCCACCGACGATGTTGGTGCCGTCGGCCAGCATGAGCTTGGTGTGCTTCATGCCCGTGGCGCCGGTCATCCCCTGGACGATGACCTTGCTGTCCTTGGTGAGGAAGATAGCCATGGTGTTGGAGTCCCTCGTCCCTTACTTCGCAGCCGCGGCGAGTTCGGCGGCCTTGTCGGCCGCGCCGTCCATGGTGTCCACGCGCTGAACCAGCGGGTGGTTGGCGTCGGAGAGGATCTTGCGACCCAGCTCCGCGTTGTTGCCGTCGAGGCGCACGACCAGCGGCTTGGTGACGTCCTCGCCCTTGGACTTGAGCAGCTCCAGGGCCTGGACGATGCCGTTGGCGACCTCGTCGCACGCGGTGATGCCACCGAAGACGTTGACGAAGACGGACTTGACGTCCGGGTCGCCGAGGATGATCTCGAGGCCGTTCGCCATGACCTCGGCGGAGGCGCCGCCACCGATGTCGAGGAAGTTGGCGGGCTTCACGTTGCCGTGGTTCTCACCGGCGTACGCGACGACGTCCAGGGTCGACATGACCAGGCCGGCGCCGTTACCGATGATGCCGACCTCGCCCTCGAGCTTGACGTAGTTGAGGTTCTTGGCCTTGGCGGCCGCCTCGAGCGGGTTGGCCGCGGCCTTGTCCTCGAGGGCCTCGTGGTCCGGCTGACGGAAGTCGGCGTTCTCGTCGAGAGACACCTTGCCGTCCAGCGCCAGGATGCGGCCGTCCTTGGTCTTCACCAGCGGGTTGACCTCGACGAGGAGCGCGTCCTCGGCGACGAAGGTGTCCCACAGGGTCACCATGGCCTCGGCGACACCCTCGGCCACCTCGGCCGGGAACTTCGCCTGGGCCACGATCTCGCGGGCCTTCTCGATGTCAACGCCGTCGACGGCGTTGACCGGGACCTTCGCGAGGGCCTCGGGGGTCTTCTCCGCGACCTCCTCGATGTCCATCCCGCCCTGCACCGACGCCATGGCGAGGAAGGTGCGGTTGGTGCGGTCGAGGAGGTACGAGACGTAGTACTCCGCCTCGATCTCCGGGGACAGCTCGGCGATCATCACCTTGTGGACCGTGTGGCCCTTGATGTCCATGCCGAGAATGTCGGTCGCGCGAGCGACCGCCTCATCCGGGTCTGCGGCCAGCTTCACGCCGCCGGCCTTGCCTCGGCCACCGACCTTCACCTGCGCCTTGACGACGGACTTGCCGCCCAGCCGCTCGGTCGCCTCGCGGGCTGCCTCAGGCGTGTCGATCACTTCACCGGCCAGCACCGGTACACCGTGCTTGGCGAAGAGGTCCCTCGCCTGGTACTCGAACAGGTCCACGCGCGTCCGTCCCTTTTAGTGGTCTCGCGGTTCGTTATCTGCGTGGGCGTGCCGCGAGGGCAACGTGACTGCGCAGTCACTAGGGAGGCGCACACGGTCACCGAGTACGCGGCATGTCCATCCGGCAGGTTATCCCCGCGCCACGTCGGACCCTAAATTGCAGATCACACCTGAGCGGTGATAACGGTCACAGGTCCCGCTGGTGACCGGAGTACGAGGGACGAAACGCCTCGTCCGCCAGGGCGTCCGGCACGGCCCCGCGCGAGGGAGCGCGGCCGGGTGCACCGCCGGGCTGACGCGCCGGGGCCGTGCCCCTTCCGCACGGGATCCCCTCCCGCACGGGATCAGGCGAGCAGGCGGCCGTGTCGAACCGCACCGGGCAACCTCACCCGCCGGCCTCCGGGATCGGCAGGGGGCGCTTCTCGATCGCCGCGGCCATGACCTCGGGAAAGAGGTCCGGGGTGCACGCGAAGGCCGGGGTGCCGAGCGCACTCATGGCGGCCGCGTGCTCGCGGTCGTAGGAGGGCGCGCCCTCGTCCGAGAGCGCGAGCAGGGTCACGAACTGCACCCCCGACGCCTTCATCGCGGCGGCCCGCCGGACCATCTCGTCCTTGATGCCTCCCTCGTGGAGGTCGCTGATGAGGACGACGACCGTGTCCGCGGGGCGGGTGATCCTCGACTGGCAGTACGCGAGGGCGCGGTTGATGTCCGTACCGCCGCCGAGCCGCGTCCCGAACAGGACGTCGACCGGGTCGTCGAGCTGGTCCGTGAGGTCTACGACGGACGTGTCGAACACGACGAGCCTCGTCGCCACGCTGCGCATGGAGGCGAGGACCGCGCCGAAGACCGAGGCGTGGACGACGGAGGACGCCATGGAACCCGACTGGTCGACGCAGAGGATGACCTCCTTCTTCACCGACCGGTCGGTGCGGCCGTATCCGACCAGGCGTTCGGGGATCACCGTGCCGGCCCCTCCCGGCCCGGGAAGCGGGACGTGGTTCTTGAGGTTGGCCCGGATCGTACGGTCCCAGTCGATGTCCCGGTGGCGTGGCCGGCGGGCCCTCGCCGAGCGGTCCAGCGCGCCGGTGAGCGCGGTCCGCGTCCTCGTGGCCAGCCGGCGCTCCAAGTCCTCGGTGACCTTGCGGACGACGGCCCGGGCTGTCTCCCTCGTCGTCTCGGGCATGGCCTTGCCCAGGGAGAGCAGGGTGCCGACGAGGTGGACGTCGGGTTCGACGGCCTCCAGCATCTCCGGTTCCAGCAGCAGCGCGGACAGCCCGAGCCGTTCGATCGCGTCGCGCTGCATGACCTGCACGACGGGGACGGGGAAGTACGTACGGATGTCACCGAGCCAGCGGGCCACGGACGGGGCGGATGCCCCGAGCCCCGCGGAGCGCTCGGATCCGCCACGGCCGCCGGGCTTCCCGCCGCCGTAGAGCGAGGTCAGCGCGCCGTCCATGGCCGCGTCGCGGCCCGTGAGCACGCGTCCCGTGCCCTCGGCGCCTTCCGCGCCGAGCACCATGCGCCAGCGCCGCAGCCTCTCGTCCTCCTCCGGTACCGCCGTCATCGCCTGCTCCTTCTCCTTTGGTCCGGTGCCCGTGCGGTGTCCGGTCATCCCGCTGCCACCCGCCCCGCCGGGGTGTCGAGGCCGAGGAGCAGCCGCACCACAGGCGTCACGGCGTCCGCCCTGTCCTCGTCGGGTGAGTGACCGAAGCCGGGCACGAACGCACCGCCGTCCCCACCCGCTCCCCCGCGCTCCGGCCCCCGCCGGACGAGTTCGCCCAGGGTGCGCCGGACGGCGGGCTCGTACGCCGCGAACGTACGGCGCACCAGGGGGAGTACGCCGACGAACGTCCGGGCCGGTATGCCCGTCAGCCAGGCGTCGACGAGGGAGAGGAGCCGTTCGTCGTGGACGAGCAGCATCCCGCCGCCCGACGCTCCCCCGGCGAAGCCCTCGATCCATGCCGCCGCTTCGGCCGGCTGGGTGCCCGGGGACAGGGCCAGGCCCATCAGCCGTGCCGTTCCGTCCTCGGTGGCCCGCCCTTCGTCGAGGAGCAGCCGGGCGGCGCGGCCGCGGACCCGGCCCGCGACCGCGTCCCTCGACGAGAGCCTGCGCAGCGTTTCGGTCCAGCGGTCCTTCAGCCCGGCCGTCCGCGCGGCGTCGGTGAGCAGGCCGATCGCACCGTGCACGGCGTCCAGCCGGCTCTGCGCCTGAGCCGCCCCCTCCGGGTCGAGGCCGGTACAGGCGGGCGGCAGGCCCACGCAGACGCGCTCGGCGATGCCGGTCGCGACCGCCGCCAGGGCCGCGGTGCCGGTGGACCGGACATCCCCGTACCGCAGGGCGCGGGCCAGTGCGGGCAGGGCGTCGGCGAGGTGGCCGGCATCGGCGTCGAGTGCGGCCCGGTCGGCGAGCGCCCGCATCACCACCGACAGCGCCTCGGACAGCCCGGCCGACAGGCACTGCTCGGCGAGCGTGGTGACCGCCGCGAGCGAGGGCGCGGACACGGCGTCCGACTCGGCCCTCGCCGTCGCGGCGGCGAGCACGGTGGTACCCCACACCCCGGCCTCGGCGACCCGTACGAAGAGCTCGGGTTCCCAGCTCAGCCGCCAGGTCTCCCGGAACGTCCCGGTACTGCCGCGGCCCGCGACGGGCTCGCCCCAGGGCACTTCGAGGAGGCCCAGCCTGTGGAGCAGCCGGCTGCGGGCCGCGTCGTTGTCCTTGCGCAGATCGAGCTCGAGGTCGCGCGGCTCAGCCTCGGGTCGGAGCCTGAGCGTGCGCTGCAGCCCGGCCAGGTCGCGCTGGAGGGGGACGGCGGGGGCGCCGTCCGGCACCTCGCCGAGGATCTCACCGACGACCAGGCGGTCACGCACCAGGGCGAGCGGCACGTCGGAGCCCTCGCACATGACGGCCCTCACCGCGTCGGTGGCTTCCGCCAGTCCCACGGCGGGCCTGCCCCGCAGGGCGGCCAGTGTCTCCGCGAGCCGCACGGCCTCGATGACGTGGCCCGGCGAGACGGGCCGGTCCTCACCGCGCAGGAGGCCGGCGACCTTCGTCATCCAGCGTTCGACGGGCCGGTCGGGGGAACCGAAGAGGTGCCCGTACCAGCCGGGCGACTCGATGCCCGCGCCGTATCCGCTGCGCCGGGCGAGTCTGCGGTGGGTCCACGGCACCCAGGTCAGCTCGGTCCTGACCTTGGGAATCCCCCTGAGAAGGGACCGGTCGGCGGCGACCGTCGTCCTCGCGGCGAGCGCGGGGACGTGCCAGGCACCGCACACCACCGCGATGTCGTCGCCGAACTCCTTGCGGGCGGCCCGCAACCGCAGGCGCATACAGGCCTCCCGGACGGCGTCCTGAGGATGTCCCCCGTCGCCGTACGCCTCGCGCAGCGCCGTCATCGCCTCGGCCAGCGCGGCGAACGGGGCACACGCGTCCGACTGCGCGCCGGTGCGCCCGCGGTGCTCGACGACGTCCTCCCACCAGCGCTCGGGGTCGTCGTAGCCCGCGGTCCTGGCCAGGATCCCGATGGGGTCGATCCCCCGGTCGCCCCCGTCCTGCGCCTCCGGCACGTCGTGCCCCTGCTCCGGACGCTCGCTCATGGCCAGGGAGTTGGCCGCGGGCAGGTCCACGAAACGCACCGGGACGCCGTGCGCCAGTGCCCAGCGGATCGCCACCCACTCGGGCGAGAAGTCGGCCAGCGGCCAGAACGCGGCACGCCCCGGGTCGTCGACGGCGTGGGCCAGCAGCGCGACGGGCGGGCGCATCGCGTCGTCGGCGGCGAGCGGCAGCAGCGCGTCGCCCTCCGGGGGGCCTTCCACGAGCACCGCCCGTGGGCTCGCGGACTCCAGGGCGGCGAGCACCGCGCGTGCGGAGCCCGGCCCGTGGTGGCGCACTCCGAGGAGCAGCGGCCCCCGGGATGTGGCGGGCACCGGCGCGCGGGGTGTCATGCCGAGGCCTCCCGGCAGGCGCGGTAGAAGTCCGCCCAGCCTTCCCTCTCCCGGACCACCGTCTCGACGTACTCCTGCCAGATCACGCGGTCGGCGGTGGAGTCGCGGACGACGGCGCCGAGGATCCCGGCCGCCACGTCGTGGGGGCGCAGCACACCGTCGCCGAAGTGGGCGGCCAGCGCGAGGCCACCGGTCACGACGGAGATGGCCTCGGCGGTGGACAACGTGCCGGAGGGCGACTTGAGCCTGGTGCGGCCGTCCGTGGTGATGCCGTCGCGCAGTTCGCGGAAGACGGTGACGACGCGCCGGATCTCGGCCATGCCGTCCGGTGCCGCCGGCAGGTCGAGCGAGCGTCCGATCTGGGCGACGCGCCGCGACACGATGTCCACCTCGGCCTCGGCGGTCGCGGGCAGCGGCAGGACGACTGTGTTGAACCGGCGGCGAAGGGCCCCTGACAGCTCGTTGACCCCACGGTCGCGCTCGTTGGCCGTGGCGATGAGGTTGAACCCCTGGACCGCCTGGACCTCCTGCCCGAGCTCGGGTACGGGAAGCGTCTTCTCCGACAGGATCGTGATGAGCGCGTCCTGTACGTCGGCCGGGATGCGGGTGAGTTCCTCGATCCTGGCGGTCATGCCGTCGGCCATCGCCCGCATGACCGGGCTGGGCACCATGGCCTCGCGGCTCGGCCCGCCCGCCAGCAGTTGTGCGTAGTTCCACCCGTAGCGGACGGCTTCCTCGGGGGTGCCGGCGGTGCCCTGGACGAGCAGGGTCGAGTCCCCGCTGACGGCGGCGGCGAGATGCTCGGAGACCCAGGTCTTGGCGGTGCCCGGCACTCCGAGGAGCAGCAGGGCGCGGTCGGTGGCGAGGGTGGTCACGGCGACCTCGACGAGGCGGCGCGGACCCACGTACTTCGGCGTGATCAGTGTGCCGCCGGGAAGCGTCCCGCCGAGCAGATAGGTGGAGACGGCCCAGGGCGAGAGCTGCCAACGCGCGGGCCTGGGACGGTCGTCGGCGGCCGCCAGCGCCTTCAGCTCGTCGGCGAAGTGATGTTCGGCATGCGGTCTCAGTACTTGGCCGCCGGCTGCGCCGGACTGTGCGGACACGGTCATGGGTCCCCCTCCGAATCGGTCGAACCGATGCGGTTTCCACCGTGCACCATGGCACTGACAATCGGCCCGTCCGGCCGGAACCGCAGGTCGGGGACCATTGTCAGTGGCGCGTTCTACCGTCGTTCGCATGCTGCTTTCACAGGGGGAGGAACCCGCACGCTCCGCAGGTCCCGGGGCGCGCTGGACCGTGGACGACGTGCTGGCGCTGGCTCCTGACGAGGCGTCGCGCGACGCCCTGCACGGCCTCGGTCCGGAGCGTGCGTGGTCCGGTGCGGGCTGCGCCGGTCCGGGGATCGTGTGGGGGCTGCGGGCGACGGGCGGCGGCACATCGCACCGCACGGCGGCCGATATGAACGAGGTTTCGTTCACCTGCAGTTGCATGCATCCGCAGTCTCCCTGCCCGCACGCGCTGGAGCTCCTGCTCCTCCATGTCGGCGACGCCCCCGCGCTGCGGCAGAGCGCGGAACCGCCCGCCTGGGCCGCGGAGTGGCTGACGGGCCTCCGCGGGCGGACGGCGGCCGCCGAGGCCGCCGGCTCCGCGGTGGGCAAGGGACCCACGGGGGCGGACGGGGCCGCTGCCCGGGCGCTCGCGGCGCAGCGGCGCGCCTCCCGAAGGGCAGAGCGCATCACGGGCGGGGCTCAGGAGCTGGAGCAGCGCCTCGCGGACCTGCTGCGCGGCGGTCTCGCGGCGGCGGAACAACCGGGTCACGCACTGTGGGAGGAGACGGCGGCCCGCATGGTCGACGCCCAGGCACCCGGACTCGCTCATCGGGTGCGGGAGTTGGGCGAGGTGCCGGCATCGGGGGCCGGCTGGCCGGCACGGTTCCTCGAGGAGTGCGCCCTGCTGCACCTGCTGGACTCCGCCTGGCTCGGCCTCGACCGGCTGCCCGCACCGCTGGCAGCCACCGTGCGTATGAGAGTGGGGCTGACGGCCGCGGCCGAGGGGCCGGCCGTCCGCGACCACTGGCTGGTCCTCGCCCAGTACGACGTGCCGGACGGCCGGATCGTCACCCGCCGCATCTGGTTGCACGGCAGGGGGTCCGGGCGCACGGCGCTGCTGCTGTCCTACGGCGCGGCGGGACGTGCCCCGGACCGCGCCCTGCCGGTGGGCACCGTGATCGACGCGGAGGTCACGCCCCACCCCGGCGGTGGGCTGAGAGGCGAGCTCGGGCGGCAGTTCGGGGAACCCGACGCCACGCCGGCACCTCCGCCGGGTGGTACGACGGCTGACGCGCTCGGCGCGTACGGCCGGGCGCTGCTCGACGATCCCTGGCTGAATGCCTGGCCCGCCGTGCTGCGCGACGTGGTACCCGCGCGGTCCGGGGAGGGCTGGCGGCTGGCCGGCGCCGCTGACGGTGCCGCGGTGCCGATCACCGCCTCGGCACTGTCCCGGCCCGGCCTGTGGAAGCTCGTCGCGCTCTCCGGCGGCCGGCCGCTGACGGTCTTCGGCGAGTGCGGGCACCGGGGCTTCGAGCCGCTCGCTGCATGGTCCCCGGACACCTCGGACCGCTCCGGCGCAGGGGGACCTGTGGCGCTCCTCTGACCCCCTGCCGCCCGGGACCCTACGGGCACCGAACCCGGTGGCACCACGTGCTCCCGATCCGCGATTCCCGGACAACTGGACTGGAGGGACCTCGATGTCCACCACCACACGGACGACGGCAGGTGCACCGATGAGCGTTTCCTGGGAAGACCTCGTCACCTCGGCGCTGCTCGGCACCGACCGTCGCCCGCTGCGGGCGGAGAACGGGGATCCGGCCGGACCGGCCGCCCTGCTGGACGTGGCCGCCCTGCACACCGTGCGGCGCCGGGCCGCTCTGCGTCCGGCCACCGGAGCCGCCCCGCCCGCTCCCGCTCCCCCCGATCCCCGGCCCTCTCTCCCCGCGGCGGCCCGACGCCGGCTCGCCCAGCTGCTCGCCGACCGTTCGACACCGCCGGGCAGCGGACGGCGGGGGACGGCTCCCGATCTCACCGAACTCATCCCCCAGTGGCTGGCCTCGGCAGGGGCACACGGCTACCGCGCACCGGCCGAACTGCTGCCCGCACTGCTGGACGCGGCCCGGGCGCGCACCGACCTGCGGCCCCATGTGCTGGCGTTCGCGGGGCCGCGCGGGCTCTGGCTGGCCGGGCTGAACCCGGAGTGGAGGTTCGCCCTGCGCGCCACGTCCCGAGGTGCGCACCGGCCGGACACGGCGGATCCGGAAGCAGTGCGCAGACTCTGGGCGGACGGGCTCTTCGCGGAGCGGGTGGCGCTGCTCGGAGCCGTACGGGCGCGGGATCCGGACGGGGCCCGGTCCCTGCTCGCGGGCACGTGGTCCACGGAACGGGCCGAGGACCGGCTGTTGTTCCTCGACTCCTTGCGGGCCGGGCTCTCAGGTGCCGACGAGGCATTCCTTGAGGCGGCCCTGACGGACCGCAGCCGCAACGTCCGCGCCACGGCTGCGGAGCTGCTGTCAGCCCTTCCCGGCTCGGCACTGGCCGGCCGGATGGCAGCCCGCGCCACGTCCTGCGTGAACCCCGACCGCACGGGCGACGACCTGTCCATAGCCGTGGAGGCACCCCACGAGTGCGACGCGGGGATGGAGCGCGACGGCGTCGTCCCGGTGCCTCCCTCGGGACGCGGCGAACGGTCGTGGTGGCTCGGCCAGTTGGTCGAGGCGACGCCGCTGGGGACCTGGCGCGAGAGGTTCGGCGGCCGCGGGGCGCACGAGCTCGTGGCGCTCCCGGTGGCCGACGACTGGAGCGGGGAGCTGCACGCGGCCTGGTGCCGGGCGGCCGTCAGGCAGCGGGACCCCGAGTGGGCGCGAGCGTTGCTCGGCACCCCGGCGACACCTCCGGCGCACGGCCCGGGGACGGCGTCGCTGGCTCTGCGATCGACGCTGCTCGCCACCCTGCCGCCGGTCGAACGATCGCTCTGGGTGGCGGACTTCATAGCCGCGCACGGCCTGTCCGAGGCGTTCCAACTGCTCGGTGTCTGTCCGGTGCCCTGGGACGGCCCGCTCGGCCGTTCGGTGGTCGACGCGCTCGACATCGCCCGGGACGCGGGGAGTTACCCGTGGAGTTTCAGCGGGGTGATGGGCCTCGCCGAGCGCTGCCTGAACCCCGCTGAGGCGGGCCGGCTCGAAGTGCTCACCACCACCCCGGACGAACCGGAAGGTGCGTCACCGGGCGCGGGCGGCTACTGGTCGGAGGCGTTCCAGCGCCTGGTGTCCACGCTGCGTCTGCGCGCAGCCATGGACGCCGAGCTGGCGCCGGGGAACGCGGGCTGAGCCGAGGGACCCGGATCGGCGGGATGCCCGGAGCAGCGCGGGCGCGCCCTGAACGCGGCCCGGCCGGCTCCCGGTGCGCCCCGTACCCGGGACGCACCGGCCTTCGGGATCTGGCGCCGGTCTCCGCGACGCACTCCCGGTCCCGGTGCTCCGGCGGCGTGATCAGGCCTCCGCGGGCTGGCGGACGTGGCCGTTCACCCAGTCGACGATCGAGGTCGTCGTCGCACCCGGTGTGAAGATCTCCGCGACGCCCTGTTCCTTCAGCGGCGCGATGTCCGCCTCGGGGATGATGCCGCCACCGAAGACCTTGATGTCCTCCGCGTCCCGTTCCTTCAGCAGCTCGATGACCTTGGCGAACAGCGTGTTGTGCGCGCCCGAGAGGATCGAGAGCCCGATGGCGTCCGCGTCCTCCTGGATCGCCGTGTCCACGATCTGCTCGGGGGTCTGGTGGAGCCCCGTGTAGATGACCTCCATGCCCGCGTCCCGCAGGGCGCGCGCGATCACCTTCGCGCCTCGGTCATGGCCGTCGAGGCCCGGTTTGGCAACCACCACACGGATCGGACCGGTCACACCCATCAATGCCTCCACATGCGTCTCCCGTGCCTGAAGGGCCGGAGATGTGAACGAACGTTATCCACAGCATCCCGCACGGCGCCGTTTCGCGGTGGGCCGGGAGGGGGAAATCACACATGGGACATGTTCGCCAGGCGTCGTTCCACATATCTAGCGGCTCACGGGCCGCGCGGGGCACGGCGCCGGGGGAGCCGCTTCGAGGTCGCCGTACCACCGCGCCGTCAGCCGCACGGCACGGTGGTACGGCCCCCCGGCACCGTCACAGGACCGCCGGGCACCTCGGCCGCGGTCCCCGTGAGGGCGTACGGGGCAGGGAGCCGCCTCCCCGCACGCCAGTGCAGGAGGTCGGCCGATGCAGGTCCTGTCCTTCCTACCCCTACTGTCGCGAAGGCCGTGCCCGCGCCCCGCCTGGCTGTCCTCGGCGCTGGTCAGAGCCACCGCGCTGGAGCTGGTGATCCTGGCCGGGCACGTGCTCATCTACCCCTCGGGCCTCACCCCCGAGCGCAGGACGCCCACGGACCGGTCCGGCACGGGCTCCGGCCGCGCCGTCTCCACAGCCTCCGAAGCCGGCCCCGCCGAAGTCGTCCCGGCCGGTACGGGAACCGGCCTCGTCCCAGGCGCCACGGCGAGCCCGGACGAAGCCCTCCGCTCCCTCGCCGGGCCGAACACCGGACCGGATCCGTGCACCACCGGAGCAGATCTCGGCCCCACCCCTGACGAAATCACCCGTCCGGCCGACACGCCCGCCCTGCCCTCGACGATCGGTGAGCGCCCGCCGGTGGTCCTGCTGCACGGCTTCATCGACAACCGCTCCGTGTTCGTGCTGCTCCGCCGCTCCCTGGCCAGGCACGGCTGGCACCATCTGGAATCCCTCAACTACTCGCCCCTGACCTGCGACATCCGCACCGCGGCCGAGCTGCTCGACCGTCACGTCGAGGAGATCTGCGCCCGCACCGGGCACCACGAGGTCGACATAGTCGGCCACAGCCTCGGCGGCCTGATCGCGCGGTACTACGTGCAACGACTGGGCGGTGACCGTCGGGTGCGCACACTCGTCACCCTCGGCACCCCGCACGGCGGCACCGCCGTCGCCCCGCTGGCCGGCGCGCACCCCATCGTGCGGCAGATGCGCAGCGGATCGGACCTGATCGAGGAGCTGCGTCGCCCCGCCCCCGGTTGCCGTACACGGTTCGTCAGCTTCTGGAGCGAACTCGACAGGGTGATCCTTCCCGTGGAGACAGCCTGTGTGGACCACCCGGACCTCGACGCCGTGAACGTGCGCGTCACCGGCATCGGCCATCTCGCGCTGCCCGTGCACCCGGCGGTCGCTTCTGCGATCCGTCAGGCACTGGAGTCCGACGGAACGGTCATCAGCGCCCCGGGAACCACCTCCGCCGCGTGACCGGGAGTGACGAAAGGTCACGAACCGCCCCATTGAATAGAACAGATTTCGAACGTAGGGCCAAACATGGGGCTTCGGCCCGCCGAAAGGCGGCCGATTGCCCGTTTCCTGTGCGGCTGGAGGCCGCCGAAGATTGTCGTCCCCGCGTACCGCCGGGTACAGTCGCGGCCACTGCTCCCCCGGGGTCCCCTCAACAACCCCCGGAACAGGTCCTGCTGCCGAGGCGAGAGAGAAGTTGGTGAACGACCAGCACCCCCACGCCGGGTACGTCGATTACGACACCCCTACCGGCAGCTTCGACACCGACCCGCTCTTCGGGAACCTGCCCGGCCCGCACGACGGCGGCCATGAGACGTACGAGAGCGGTTACCCGGTCCACGACGTCGGCTACGGCGGCACCGACTCCAGCGCCTGGGACACCGGGGCGCACCAACAGGCCCCGTACGACGCCTACGGCGTCCAGGGCCATCCGCAGGCACCCCAGGGTTACGACACCACCGGCGCCTGGGCGCCGGAAGCCACGGCCCCCGCCCAGTACGGCACCGCCGACACGACGGGTCAGTGGGACACCACAGGTTGGGACCACACCGGCAGGGCCGACCAGTGGGCCGCGGGAGACACCGGCGCCTTCGCCACCACGACCTTCGACAGCACGGCCTACACGACCGGGACGTATACCGCCCCCGCCTTCGAGACCGCGGGGTACGAGAGTTACACGGCACCCGAGACCGGCACGTACGACGCCACCGCCTGGAACACCGGCGGCACGCCCGAGAGCACCGCGTACGCACCCGAACAGACGTCGTATCCCGCGTACGAACACCAGCCGTCCGCCTACGAGACGGGCGAGTTCACGGCTCACGACGTCGCCGGATCGCACGACACCCCCGTCTCCTGCGACGCCCCCGGGCCGCACGACGAGACCCCGGCCGTGCACGACGGGCAGGACGACCCGTACGCCTCGGAGCACGTCGGGCCCGACACCTACGACGAGTCCCTGACCTACGACGACGAACTCGCGCGGACCGCCGCCGCCCACGACACGGCCTCCGCGCACACCGACGACTACGACGAGGCTCCCGGAGCACGGGCTGCCGCGCAGATCCCGGATTTCGTCGAACTGACCACCGACTCGGGGGCCGCCGCCCTACGCCCCGTCACCCGCTCCGCCACGCGCGGCGGCAGCCGGGGACGTCGTCGCACTCCCGCGAAGCGCTCCGCGCTCCTCACCGTCGCCGTGCCCTCCGCCTGCGTCATGAGCGTCGCGGGCATCGCCGCCGCCTCCGTGGGCGGCATGGGCGGGGCCGACGAGACGAAGGACGACACCACGTCGATGGCTGCGGCCGACGCCGCCACCACCAGGACGGCCGTCGCCAACAACGAGCTGGACACCCAGCTGGCCGCTCTCAACGCCGACGCCGCGAACTTCGCCGACCGCGCCAGCCGCACCCAGGAGCGCCTCGACCTGAAGGAGCGCCAGGCGGCCGACAAGAAGAAGCGCGAGGAGGAGGCCGCCCGCCGGGAGGCCCTGCGCCCCAAGTTCGTCCTGCCCGTCTCGCAGCACGGCCTCAGCGCCACCTACGGCCAGGCCGGGGTGAACTGGATGTCGGTCCACACCGGTATCGACTTCCCGGTGACCTTCGGCACGCCCGTGATGGCGGCCACCGACGGCACCGTGCGCACCCAGTGGAACAGCGCCTACGGCAACATGGCCATCGTCACCGCGGCCGACGGCACGGAGACCTGGTACTGCCACCTCAGCACGACCAAGATCCGGTCGGGTTCGGTCAAGGCGGGCGACGTCATCGCCTACTCGGGAAGCTCCGGCAACTCCACCGGCCCGCACCTGCACTTCGAGGTACGGCCCGGTGGCGGCTCGGCGATCGACCCGATGCCGTGGCTCCGCAGCCACGGCCTCAACCCGAACTGAGTCAGAGCTTCTCGACCGGCGCGTAGCGCAGCAGTAGCTTCTTCGGACGCTCGTCGCCGAAGTCGACCGTCGCCTTGGCCTGGTCGCCGAACCCCTCGACCGCGGTCACCGTGCCCAGACCGAACTGGTCGTGCGTGACCCGGTCCCCCGCCACCAGGGTGACCACGGGCTTCTCGGACGTGCGCCGGGTCGCGAATCCCGAAGGACCGGACTTCGAGCGCGACGAGGACAGGGACGACGTGATCCCTGAGGTCGGTCCCGCCACAGCGGCCATCGGCCCCTTGCGCTTCCACTCCAGGTGCTGGTCGGGGATCTCCTCCAGGAAGCGCGAGGGCGGGTTGTACGAGGGCTGGCCCCAGGCACTCCGCATCGCCGCCCGGGTGAGGAACAGCCGCTCGCGGGCACGGGTGATGCCCACGTAGGCGAGCCGGCGCTCCTCCTCCAGCTCCTTCACCTGCCCCAGCGCGCGCATGTGCGGGAAGACGCCGTCCTCCATGCCGGTCAGGAACACCACCGGGAATTCCAGGCCCTTGGCGGTGTGCAGCGTCATCAGAGTGACGACACCGGAGCCGTCCTCGTCCTCGTCGGGGATCTGGTCGGCGTCGGCGACCAGCGCGACCTTCTCCAGGAACTCGGCGAGCGTCCCGGAGCCCTCGTCCGCCGCGCGCTCCTGCTCGAACTCGAGAGCGACGGAGGCGAGCTCCTGGAGGTTCTCGATACGGGTCTCGTCCTGCGGGTCGGTGGAGGCCTGGAGCTCGGCGAGGTAGCCGGTACGCTCCATGACCGCCTCCAGCACGACCGCCGGTCCCGCACCGGACTCCACGATCGTGCGGAGCTCCTCCATGAGCGTGTTGAACCGCTTCACGGCGTTGGCCGAGCGCGCCGCCATCCCGTACGCCTCGTCGACCCGGCGCAGCGCCTGCGGGAAGGAGATCTTCTCGCGCATCGACAGCGCGTCGATCATCGCCTCGGCCCGGTCGCCGATACCGCGCTTCGGCACGTTGAGGATACGGCGCAGCGGGACGGTGTCCTCGGGGTTGGAGAGGACCCGGAGGTAGGCCAGGACGTCCCTGACCTCCTTGCGCTCGTAGAAGCGCACGCCGCCGACGACCTTGTAGGGCAGCCCGACGCGGATGAAGATCTCTTCGAAGACACGGGACTGGGCGTTCGTGCGGTAGAAGACGGCGACGTCGCCCGCCTTCGCCTCCCCCGCGTCCGTCAGCCGGTCGATCTCGTCGGCGACGAACTGCGCCTCGTCGTGCTCGGTGTCGGCGACGTAGCCCGCGATCCGGGTGCCGGTGCCGGCGTTCGTCCAGAGGTTCTTGGGGCGACGGCTCTCGTTGCGCTCGATGACGGCGTTGGCTGCGGAGAGGATGGTCTGGGTGGAGCGGTAGTTCTGCTCCAGCATGATCGTCTTCGCGTCCGGGTAGTCCTCCTCGAACTGGAGGATGTTGCGGATGGTCGCGCCGCGGAAGGCGTAGATCGACTGGTCCGCGTCACCCACGACGCAGAGCTCGCCCGGGGCGTCGGCCTCACCGGCGGGGCCGACCAGCTCGCGGACCAGCGTGTACTGGGCGTGGTTGGTGTCCTGGTACTCGTCGACCATGACGTGGCGGAAGCGCCGGCGGTAGTGCTCGGCGACGTCGGGGAAAGCCTGGAGCAGGTGCACCGTCGTCATGATGATGTCGTCGAAGTCCAGCGCGTTGGCCTCACGGAGCCGCGCCTGGTAGAGCGCGTAGGCCTGCGCGAGCGTCTTCTCGAAGCCGTCGGCGGCCTGGCCCGCGAAGGTCTCCTCGTCGATCAGCTCGTTCTTCAGGTTCGAGACCTTCGCCGTGAACGACTTCGGCGGGTATCGCTTCGGGTCAAGGTCCAGATCACGGCAGACCAGCGCCATGAGCCGCTTGGAGTCGGCGGCATCGTAGATCGAGAACGACGAGGTGAATCCGAGGAGCTTGGACTCGCGGCGCAGGATGCGCACGCAGGCGCTGTGGAACGTCATGACCCACATGGCGTTCGCGCGCGGACCCACGAGGTCCTCGACGCGCTCCTTCATCTCGCCCGCGGCCTTGTTGGTGAAGGTGATCGCGAGGATCTGGCCCGGGTGGACCCCGCGCTCGGCGAGCAGGTGCGCGATGCGGTGCGTGAGCACCCTGGTCTTGCCGGACCCGGCTCCCGCGACGATGAGCAGTGGAGATCCGGCGTGCACGACCGCGGCGCGCTGTTCGGTGTTCAGCCCGTCGAGCAGAGCCGCGGAGTCGACGACGGGACGCGGGGCGCCGTCGCGGTAGTACGCGTCACGGGGCGGCGGCGGGGCGTCGAAGACGTCCTTGAACAGGCCCTCCGGCACCGCCTCGGGCGCGTGCTCCTCGGGGGGCGGCGGGGGGCCTTCCTCAGCTTGCTGGAGGCCGGTCAGGAAACTGTCGTCAAAGAGGCTGCTCATCGCTTAACGAGTCTAGGCGGCCGCACCGACAGCCCGGGACGGATCGGCCACACGGACCCGCACCGTGCGCCCGCCGGGACGGATCGGCCACGGTGCGTGAGATCGGGCGGCCTGCACAGGCCGGCCGGACGGACCGGCTCCCGCGGAAGGTCACGGAAATGTATCGGGCATATCGGCCACCATCCTTCACAGGAGCACCACGGGTTGGTTAGCGTGCTCCGACGGGTGTCCCGTACCCACTTGAGGCGAACCACGCCGCGCGGGCACCCCCGCCGAATCCGTACTCCTGTGAGGAGCCCGGAACCGGGGACCCACAAGCAGCACCGGGGTGAATCGGTCAGTCTTCACCGGACCGTAGGGCAGCCTTCCGTTCCGCCCGAACCCTCCCCCCAGTGCCTGAAGGGCCTGGGGGACCCCCATCGCTAACCTGGTAGGCGGTCCACGGAAGGAGATGCCGGCCTTGGCGTCGCATCGCAAGCAGCGCACCCGGGTGCGCACGACCACCCCTGCCTTCGGTCTCACGACGGCGGCGCTCGCCTCCGTCACCCTGCTCTCCGCGCAGAGCGCGACGGCGGCCCCGGCACAGCCCAAGCCCAGCATCGAGGAAGTGCAGAAGAAGGTCGACGCCCTCTACCGGCAGGCCGGTGCCGCGACCCAGGAGTACAACCAGGCGAAGTCCGCGTCCGCCGAGCAGCGCTCCAAGGTCGACGCGCTCCTGGAGGCGGCGGCCCAGCGGGCCGACAAGCTGAACGAGACGCGCCGCGAGCTGGGCAGTTACGCCGCCGCCCAGTACCGCAGCGGCGCGATCGCCCCGACTGCGACGTTCTTCCTGGCGGACGACCCGCAGTCGTACTTCGACCAGGACCAGCTGATGGCCCGGATGACCAGCCGGCAGCAGAAGACGGTCACCGAGTTCCGTACGCAGCAGAAGGAAGCCGCGGCGAAGCGCGTCGAGGCGACGAAGAGCCTGGAGACGCTGACCGAGTCGCAGGCCACGCTCCGCACCAGCAAGCAGCACGTGCAGACGAAGCTCACCGAGGCGCGTTCGCTGCTGTCGGAGCTGACCGCCGAGGAGAAGGCGCGGCTCGCCGAGCTGGAGCGCAAGAAGGAGGCGGAGGCGAAGCGCAAGGCCGAGGATCTGGCCCGGCAGCAGGCCGCCGCCGACAAGACGGAGGCCGAGCGCGCCCCGGAGAACGCCGGGCAGGACACGGGCTCGGGGACCGGCGGCACGGACTCCGGCAGCGGCTACGCCACGAAGGCCGAGAAGGTCCTGGCCTTCGCGCGCGCCCAGATCGGCAAGCCGTACGTGTGGGGTGCGACGGGCCCGTCCTCGTACGACTGCTCCGGGCTGACCCAGGCGGCCTGGAAGGCTGCCGGCGTCGACCTGCCGCGCACGACGTGGGACCAGGTCAAGGTCGGCACGCGGGTGGCGACGGCGGACCTGAAACCCGGTGACCTGGTCTTCTTCTACGACGACATCAGTCACGTCGGCATCTACAAGGGGGACGGCATGATGATCCACGCGCCCAAGCCGGGTGCGAGCGTCCGCGAGGAGTCGATCTACTACATGCCGATATACGGGAGCGTCCGCCCGGCATGACGGCATGGGGTTCTCCGTACGCGGCGGCACGGCCCACGACGGAGGCTGGACACGCAGGAGGGGCCCGGGGATCGTCCCCGGGCCCCTCCTGCGTCCGCGCGGGACGCTCAGGTCCAGAGCGTGGCGATGAAGATGTTGGCGACGGTGAGTGCGCCGACCGCGGCGAAGGCACCTTTGCCGGCCTTCTCGTCGTCGCGCTTCACGTAGACCAGCGCGAGGATCACGACGAGGAGCAGGAGCTTGATCCCGATCTTGACATTGTTCACCGACTGGTCGTCGGCCTGGTTCAGTCCGACGAGGGCGATTCCGGTGACGAGCATGGTGAGCGCGCCGTGGAGCATGGCGGGGACGAAGCGGGCCGTGCCCGCCCCCATGGCCTTCACCTGGGTGAGGAAACCGCCCAGCAGGGAGGCGATTCCGATGATGTGCAAGGCCACGACGACATTGATGAGTACGTCCATGGCCGCAGCCTAGCCCCGGCCATATCAGCACTCTTCGGCCAGGTATGACTTACCGATGAACTGACGCGAGGACTGTGCGAATTGCCGGGCTCCGGCTGAATTTCCCGGTCACTCGACGGAAACGAAACTACATCTGAGGGCAATAGCTGTCATTACACCTCTTCCCCGTGCCCCGGGTTTAGCGTCACGTCCCAGGTGACCGATTCGTTACCGCCGCCCCCGTACCGGGCGGCACCCCGGTCGCCCCGCCAGGAAAGCCGGCGGCGGGCCGCTCCCCCTGTGGTGGCCCGCCGGCGGACCCGGGCGGGCCCGCCGGTCTCCCCGGCGGGCAGTCGAACGGAAGGACGCACCACGCCCGTGGCCGCCCATCGCACCGCCGCTCACCGCAAGCCCAAGCAGCGCCTGTTCACCGGGCCTGCTGCCCGCACCGCAGCCACCCTCGCACTTGCCGGCGCGGCGTCCGCCGCGGCTTTCGAGGGTGCGGCCCAGGCCGACCCCCAGCTCACCGCGGCCCAGGTCAGGAGCAAGGTCGACCGGCTCTACCACGACGCCGAGGTCGCCACCGAGCGGTACAACGGCGCGAAGGAGAAGGCCGCGGCCTCGGAGAAGTCCCTCGACACCCTGCGCGACGAGGCGGCCCGCAGGACCGGGCGCCTCAACGCCGCCCGCGACGCACTGGGCGCGTTCGCCACCGCCCAGTACCGCAGTGCCGGTGTCGACCCAGCCGTCCGGCTGGCCCTCTCGTCGCACCCCGACGAGTACCTGGAACGCGCCTCGTTCGAGGACCGGGCGGGAGACCGCCAGGCAGGCGCGATCAACGGTGTACGCCGGCAGATGAACGACATCGCGCAGCTGCGGGCCGAGGCGGAGGACGAGCTCACGGTCCTCGCCTCCCGTCGGGCGGACCTGGAGAAGCACAAGAACGCGGTCCGCACCAAGCTGTCCGAGGCCCGCAAGCTCCTCGCCACCCTCACCGCCCCGCAGCGCGCCGACTACGAGCGTGCCGCCGACGCCTCGCACGGCGGTGGCGCCGTCCGCACGGACCGCAGCACGCCGCGCGGCTCGGTGAGCGCCCCCAACGCCCGCGCGGCGCAGGCCGTCGACTTCGCCTACGGTGCGCTGGGCAAGCCGTACGTCTGGGGGGCGACGGGTCCGTCCTCCTACGACTGTTCCGGCCTCACCCAGGCCGCCTGGCGTGCCGCGGGCGTGTCCCTGCCGCGCACGACGTACACCCAGATCAACGCGGGACAGCGCGTCTCCCGCTCCGAACTCGCTCCGGGAGACCTGGTGTTCTTCTACTCCGGGGTCACCCATGTGGGTCTCTACATCGGCGGCGGCCAGATGATCCACGCCCCACGCCCCGGCGCACCCGTACGTATCGCGCCGATCTCGGAAATGCCCTTCGCCGGAGCGACGCGCGTCGCATAGGCTCCCCGGCTCATGGACACAGCCATCCAGAACTACGCGCGTACGAACACCCTCCGCTCCCCCGGCCACTACCGGGTCGGGCCCTTCACGGTGCGGCACAACCCGGACTGGGAACTGAAGTTCGCCAACTACGCCATTCCCGACCAGGGTGCCGAACCCACCGCCCGGGAGATCGCGGACCTGGTCGCGGCGTTCCGCGAGCGCGACCGGCTGCCCCGGCTGGAGTTCCTTCCCGCGTGGGCGCCGGCCGTCGAACCGGCGCTGCTGGCAGCCGGATTCACCGTGGAGAGCCGTGCCCCGGTCATGGCCTGCGCCGCCGGGGGACTGCTCGCCCACAAGCCGGTGGACGGACTCCGCGTCGCGGAACCCGCCACCGGCGCCGAGTTCACCGCGGCCGCGGCCGTCCAGCACGCGGGCTTCGGCGGCGAGGGCGGCCCGGACGACGGCGAGATCGCCTGGCTGCGCGCGGCGGTGGAAGGCGGCGGCGTCTCGGCTCTCGCCACCGTGGACGGTGTGCCGGCGGGTGCGGGCGGCTGCTCGGCCCCGGCCGCCGGCATCGGTGAACTGGCCGGACTGGCCGTCGCCGAGGCCTTCCGCCGCCGTGGTGTCGGCGCCGCGCTCTCCGCCTGGCTGACCCGCACCGCGTTCGACCGTGGCTTCGGCACCGTCTGGCTGGAGCCGGGCGGCCCCGACGTCGAGCGGATCTACGCGGGCATCGGTTACCGCAGGGTCGGCGAGAAGCTCAACATCTCGCTCGATCCCGCCTGAGGGCCCCGAGCACGCGCGCCCAGGGCCGGACCGGCCGTCAGACCAGCCGTCGCGCCGTGGCCCACCGGGTCAGCTCGTGCCGGTTGGAAAGCTGGAGCTTGCGCAGCACCGCCGAGACGTGGGACTCGACCGTCTTCACCGAGATGAAGAGCTGCTTCGCGATCTCCTTGTAGGCGTAGCCGCGGGCGATCAGCCGCAGCACCTCGCGCTCGCGTTGGGTGAGCCGGTCCAGGTCCTCGTCGACCGGCGGCGCGTCCGTCGAGGCGAACGCGTCGAGGACGAAGCCGGCCAGCCTCGGCGAGAACACCGCGTCGCCGTCCTGTACCCGGAAGACGGAGTCGACCAGGTCGGTGCCGGTGATCGTCTTGGTGACGTAGCCACGGGCGCCGCCGCGGATGACCCCGATGACGTCCTCGGCGGCGTCCGACACGGACAGCGCCAGGAAACGCACCGGGTTCTCCACCGCACCCATCATCGGGGCGCAGCGCCGCAGCACCTCGACGCCGCCGCCGCCGGGGAGGTGGACGTCGAGGAGGACGACCTCGGGGCGGGTCGCGGTGATCACCGTGACCGCCTGTTCGACGTCGGCGGCCTCGCCGACGACCTCGACGCCGGTCTCCTCGGTGCGGCCGATCTCGGCCTGGACCCCGGTGCGGAACATCCGGTGGTCGTCGACGAGCACGACCCGTACCCGGCGCTCCGGGACCCCCGTCGCTTCGGTGTTCTCGGTCATTCGCTCGCCCTCTCCATCTCCAGCTCCACTTCCGTGCCCCCGCCGGGCACCGAACGCAGGCGCGCCGTACCGCCGTTGCGCTGCATCCGGCCGATGATCGACTCCCGTACGCCCATCCTGTCGTCCGGAACGGCGTCCGGGTCGAATCCCGGCCCCCTGTCCCGTACCGAGACGAAGACCGTGCGGCCCTCGACCTCCGCGTAGACCTGGACAGCGCCGCCCTCGCCACCGTACTTGGCGGCGTTGACCATCGCCTCGCGTGCGGCCTGCATCTGTGCCGCCAGCTTCTCGTCCAGCGGGCAGTCGCCCACGACGACGACCTCCAGCGGGACGCCGTGCTTGTCCTCGACCTCGGCGGCGGCGCGCTTGACCGCCTCGGCCAGGTTCGTGGGCTCGTCGTCCTCGTCCCTGCCGGTGCCCGACGGGTCGTACAGCCAGTTGCGCAGCTCGCGTTCCTGGGCGCGGGCGAGTCTGCGGACCTCGCCTGCGTCGTCGGCGTTGCGCTGGATCAGGGTGAGCGTGTGCAGGACGGAGTCGTGGACGTGGGCGGCCACCTCCGCCCTCTCCTGTGCCCTGATGCGCATCAGGCGTTCCTCGGAGAGGTCCTGCATCATGCGGGCCAGATAGGGGCCGGCGAGCAGGGCGATGCCGGTGAGCACGGCGACGGCGGCGGTCAGGGCGTTGCCGAGCTGGGCGGCGGAGCCGCGCACGACCAGGAACACGGCGAGGCCGAGGCCGACCAGGGCGACACCCGCGAGTCCCCGGGCCAGGTGCAGGACGCGGCGGCGGCGGCCGACCTCGATCCAGCGGGCCCGCCGCGCGTTGTCGGCCTGGCGCCACACCAGGACGGAGCCGGCGCCGATCAGCAGGGCGGGCCAGACGTAGCGGTCCGCCTTGCTGCCCATGTCGACGTTGCCGACGAAGATCACCGCGCCGACGAGCAGCGCGATCAGGGCGAAGACCTGGCCCTTGTCGGGCTTGCGGAGCCTGCGGCGGCCGTCCGGGGCCGTCTCGAAGACGGACCGGGTGGACTCGACCCCGCCGACGCCGAGGGGCACGACGATCCAGAACACGGCGTAGAGCAGGGCGCCGAGGCCGTCGGCGAAGAACAGTCCGAGGAAGACGAACCGGACCCAGGCGACGGGCAGACCGAGGTGTCCGGCGAGCCCGCGTGCGACACCGCCGAGCATCCGGCCGTCGGCGCTGCGGTAGAGCTTGCGCGGCGCCGGCCCCTCCTGGTCCGGGGCGTGCGTGCCCGGGGCTCGGGTCGTGGCTGCTGGCATGGACCGATCGTCACACGTTCCGGTGGGTCGTGGCATCAGGGTCGGCCCCGGACTCGACCCTGATGCCTCGCTGGTCCAGGTCCACGGCACGGCCCTGTGGACGGGCCCTCAGGGGCCTCGGCATCCAATATCAGGGATCGGCCAGGGTCGTCACGGGCCCCACGAGGGCGTACGGGCCGTCACCATGGAGCCATGACCGTTCCCCAGGACGCCCCGCCGGGCGTGACTCCGCCTCCCGAGCCGGTGCCGCGGCTGGAGCGCAGCCCGCGCCAGAAAGTGGTGGCCGGGGTGTGCGGCGGGCTCGGCCGGTACTGCGATGTGGACCCGGTCATCTTCCGGATCGTGCTCGGCGTCCTCGCGGTGACGGGCGGTATCGGCCTGATCTTCTACGGCTTCGCGTGGCTGCTGCTCCCCCTGGAGGGCGAGGACGAGAACGAGGCGCGTCGGCTGCTGTCGGGCCGGGTCGAGGGCCCGTCGCTGGTCGCGCTGCTGCTGGCGCTGGTGGGCTGCGGCCTGCTGCTGTCGATGCTGCACAACGGCGGCATGCTCGCCTTCGCCGCGATGCTGACGGTGACCACGATCGGCTTCGCGGTCTGGACCCAGCACCGCAGGACGGCTCCCCCCGAGGACCTGCCCGGTGCCGCTCCGCACGCTCCCGCAGGCGCCACGCACGCCTCGGGCCACGGGGCACCACCCGAGGTGAAGGCGCCTCCGACGCCCGCCGGCCCGTCCTGGTGGCGGGACCCGATCGTCAAGGACGGGACGACGGGCCCGGCCGGCACCGGCTATCTGTGGGGCCCGGCGAGCGCGGCGACCGACGCGGCGGAGCTGGGCAGGTACCGGGCGACGCCGGACGCCCCCTACCGCGCGCCCTACCGCGCGCCGGGGACCCGGGGGCCGCGTTCGATCGGCGGCCTCGTCTTCCTCCTCGCCCTGATCGCGGGCGGACTGGGTACGGGGCTGAGCTGGGAGAGCCACCCGCTCGGGCCGAGCCTCCAGATCGGGCTCGCCGCCGCACTCGGGGTGTTCGGCCTCGGCCTGCTGGCCGCCTCGGTCATCGGCAGGACCGGCTTCGGCACGATCGTGCTGGCGATGGTGACGGCGGGGCTCCTGGCCGGCGCCTCCGCCGTGCCGCACGACATCGGCACCGACTGGGTGCACAAGAAGTGGAGCCCCGCCTCGGTCGCCGAGGTCCGGCCGACCTACAAGGTGGGCACCGGGGTGGCGACGCTGGATCTGTCGGACGTGACCGTTCCGAAGAGCGGCACCCTGGAGACCCGTGTCGAGGTCGGGGCGGGCCGCGCGCACGTCGTCGTACCCGCCGGAGTGACCGTGAAGGTGGACGCCGAGGCGGGCCTGGGCGACATCACGTTCCCCTCCGACCCGCACAAGCAGGTGGACGTCGCCCCCGACCGGCACGTGCGGCGGACCCTCGCGCCGCCCGGGGACGTCAAGCCAGCGGGCACCCTGGAGCTGGGCATGGGAGTCGGCATCGGACAACTGGAGGTCACCCGTGCTGCGTCATGATTTCCGGCCCGGCCGCGCGGTGGCGGGCCTGGTCATGCTGGCTCTGGCCGGCGGTTACGCGGCGGACGCGGCGGGCGTGTGGGACGCCCCGTGGACGTTCTTCGCGCCCGTGTTCGTCGGCGGGCTGTGGCTGGCGGCCACGGCGGCCTGGGTCAACTACCGGCTGCGCCGGCGCCGCGAGGCGCGGAAGGCGTCGGCGGAGAACTCGGCGGCGCCGCCGAGCAGCGGCAGCCAGGCCACGAGGTAGACCAGGTCGTTGCCGTAGTAGTACGGCTCCGTCTGCCAGCTGACGGTGAGCCACAGGCTCAGGGAGATCAGGGCACCGCCGAGGGCCGCGAGCCGGGACCACAACCCGACGAGCGTGCCGAGGCCGACGAGGAGTTCGCCGATCGCGATGGCGTAGCCGAAGCCCTCGGGACTCTTCAGGGCGAGGTCGACGAGGCCCGGGATCGCCGCGCTGCCGCGCACGGCGTCCAACGTCGCGCCGATGGACCCGGTCCCGCTCGCCGACAGGAAGGCGCTGTCGGTCAGCTTGTCGAGCCCCGCGTAGACGAAGGTGACGCCGAGGAAGATCCGCAGGGGCAGCAGGGCGTACCGCCGTGCCCGGTCCCTGAGACTTCGCGGCTCGTCGAGCCCGTACGATCCGCCCCTGTACCCGTGCATCACTGCCCCGCCTTCCGTTCGGATCTTCGACAGACCATACGTACGCCGGTCCGGCGCCGCTCACCAGGTCCGGGGCTCAGTCCGTGACATCGATGCGGCAGGGGTTGGTCTCCACGCCGGCCGCGGTGATCACCTGCACCTCGACGGTGCCGGGTTCGACCTCCACGGGCACGGGCACGGTGAGCACGGTGTCCGACGGGTTGGCGAAGCCGCCGGTGACCGGGATCAGGGGTACGTGGACGTGGACGCGCCCGATCCTGACCACCACCCGCGCCAGCCGGTCGGGGCTGCCGGCCCCGGGCGGGACGAAGCCGGCCCCGCGGATCTCGATGTCGTCGCCGGTGCGGATCGGGGCGTCGAGGTCCCCGGCCTCCCTGGCACGGACGACCGACAGGATGACCGGCCGGCCGCCCTCCGCGTACTTCCCGGCGAAGTACGTCGCGGCCGAGACGGCCACCAGGACCGCCAGCCCCCACGGGAGGTCGGGCAGCTGCTCGGGCCGGCGGGCCAGCCGGACCGCGGCGAACAGCACCGCGACGGCGCTGACCAGCACATACTGCACGTCGGTGAAGCTGCCGCGCCCGGAGTCGTCCGTCAGCAGATCGGCGGCGCGCGGCCGGTCGGCGCGCAGCTTCTGCAGCCGCTGGGCCAGCACCCGTACGGTCACCACCCGGCGCACGAGGACCGCGACGGCGCAGACCAGAGCGAGCACGGTCAGCACACCGGCCGAGCGGACCAGGTCGAGACCGTCGATGAGCGTGTCACGGTCGGCGTGCTCGGACGCCCCGGCGAGCTGGAGCGCGAGGACGAGCACGGCGAAGACGGCGAGCAGCACCCAGGAGGCGGCGACCGTGCGGGAGGTGGAGAGCCGGTTGTCCTCACCGATGAGCGGGGCCAGGAGGCCGCCGCGGGCCCGGTGGACGCGGGCCGCCCCGGTCAGCAGCCCCGCGGTGACGAGGGCCGCGATCAGTCCGGCGGTACGGGCGGTGGACCAGCCCGCGCCGATGGCGGTGACCGCCTCGGCGAGTACCAGCACGACGACTCCGCCCCAGACCACTGCGAGGGTGCGCGTCCACAGTGTGTGGAGCCAGGCGTCACCCGCTTCGCGGCTGCGTTCGGCGACCGCGCGGGCCGACTCGGTCAGCTCGTCCGAGACCCATTGGCGGGACGCCGACACGGACTGGGCGACCCCGGTGGGCAGGCCCTGCCCTGCGGCCAGTTCGTCCCGTTTCGTGAGGAAGGCCGCCACCGCGCGCCGGTGCCCTTCGTTCGCTCCGTGCGGGCAGTCGCCGCACGTACAGCCACCGCCGTGCGTGCTGCTCGCCCTCGCCTCGTCCAACGCCACGGAGAACGCCGCCCTTTCCCGCACTGGTACAACCAACTCGCCTGTGATTTCTGCGAATTGTGCCGTACGGAGCGGGCCCGTCCCACATCGGGGCAGGCTGCGCGTACATGTCGTCCACATGTGCGAATGTCAGGAGTCGAGTACGAGGTAGGCGAGACCCAGCGTGCCGCGGTATCCCCCGTAGTAGCCGGTGCGGCGGGCGTCCACGGCCGCGGTCACCCCCGGGTGCAGTGGATGCCCCGGATTGGCCAGCGCCCACCGCTCGCCGCGCCCGATATTGGCGGCCGACTCGAAGAGGTCCCATTCGCGCTGATCGGCGACGGTGACCTGGAGCGGGCGCAGACCGGCGGCCTCCGCCTGCCGGATCAGCCCCAGGAGCGAGCCGAAATCGCCCGGCTCCGCGCCCAGTCCCTCCAGGGCGGCGGCCGAGGGCTCCTTCTCCCAGAACCCGCCCCCGAACAGCACCCGGCCGCCGGGGCGCACGGCGGAACGCAGCGCCTTGAGCGCCTCCCGGGTGCCGCCCTGCCACGCGTGCGCGGAGCCGATGGAGACGGCGAGGTCGTAACCGTCACCGGAGTACTCGGCCGCTGACACCTCGTGGAACCGCACCCGGGCGCCGAGCCCCCGCTCCTGCGCCAGCCGTGAGCCCCGCGCGACGGCTTCCGGGTCGGTCTCGACGCCGTCCCCCACGGCGCCGGGTGCGGCTTCGACCAGGCGCATCAGCAGCTCGCCCCAGCCACTGCCGAAATCCGCGATCCGGGCCCCGGGGGCGGGCGCGCAGGCGGCAACCAGCTGGGCCGCGTGTTCCTCGGAGAGCGGGGTGTTCCAGGTGAGGCGGTCGTTGCCGGGGGCGGACATGAGGGCACGGATCTCTTCGGCGGACATGGTGAGGCACCCTGGCACGGGCGACCGGACCGTGCCAGTGGTTTCAGGGGCGGCGCCGGTTGATCGCCGTCAGATCAACGTCCAGAGGGAACGGAACCGTGAGGGCGAGCTTGTCGTGATGGATGCCTGTGGGCACATAGACCTCCAGCGCGGGGTCCAGTTCGTAGACATACACGATCGGCAGCCCTCCGTCGTCCGCCTCGACCCGCCAGAAGTGACGCACTCCGGCGGCGGCATACTTCCGGGGCTTGACGTCACGATCACGCTCCACCGAATCCTCCGAGACCACCTCGATGGCGAGCACGACGTCCTCAGGCCGGAACCAGGTCTGACGAGGACCGGTGTTCGCCTCGACAGGGAACACGAGCACGTCCGGCTCGGGTCTGTTCTTCTCGTCCAGCTTGATCGTCATCTCGCGCAGCACATCCAGGTGAGCCGGCGCCTGGTCCAGAAGCGCATTCTCGAACAAACGCATGGCACGCCCGTGAAAGGCGGTCTGCGGACTCATGAAGACGAGACTCCCGTCGATCAGCTCGGTATGGGGCGGGAGGCCCGGAATCCGGTCGAGGTCGTCCGCCGTCCAGCCGCCCTCCGGCGGGACGGGCCACCGGTACGGCTGCTGCTGCTCAAGCCTGGGCTCGGGTGCGGCGCTCATGATTGCTCCCATACGCCGAAGTCTCGTCTCTTCACTCAGCGTACCCAGTGGATACGCCACTGCCGCCGCCCAAACGAATGGGCGACGGCAGTGGCGTTGACCTCAGGGTGTGGGGGTCACTCCCACTCGATCGTCCCCGGCGGCTTGCTCGTCACGTCGAGCACCACGCGGTTGACCTCGGAGACCTCGTTGGTGATGCGGGTGGAGATCTTCGCCAGGGTCTCGTACGGCAGGCGCGACCAGTCGGCCGTCATGGCGTCCTCGGAGGAGACCGGACGCAGCACGATCGGGTGGCCGTAGGTGCGGCCGTCGCCCTGGACGCCGACGCTGCGGACATCCGCGAGCAGGACGACGGGGCACTGCCAGATGTCGCGGTCCAGGCCGGCCGCGGTCAGCTCCTCGCGGGCGATGGCGTCGGCCTCGCGCAGCAGGTCGAGCCGCTCCTTGGTGACGTCGCCGACGATCCGGATCCCGAGGCCGGGGCCGGGGAACGGCTGCCGCTGGACGATCTCCTCCGGCAGGCCGAGCTCCTGGCCGACCATCCGGACCTCGTCCTTGAACAGCTGGCGCAGCGGCTCGACGAGCTGGAACTCGATGTCGTCCGGGAGCCCGCCCACGTTGTGGTGGGACTTGATGTTGGCGGTGCCGGTGCCGCCGCCGGACTCGACGACGTCCGGGTACAGGGTGCCCTGGACGAGGAAGGCGACCTCGGGGCCGTCCTCCTGGAGGATCTCCAGCTGGGCCTGCTCGAAGACGCGGATGAACTCGCGGCCGATGATCTTCCGCTTCTGCTCCGGGTCGGACACGCCGGCCAGGGCGTCGAGGAAGCGCTTCTCCGCGTCGACGACCTTCAGCTTCGCGCCGGTCGCGGCGACGAAGTCCTTCTCGACCTGCTCGGTCTCGCCCTTGCGCATCAGGCCGTGGTCGACGTACACGCAGGTGAGCTGGGAGCCGATGGCCTTCTGGACGAGGGCCGCGGCGACCGCGGAGTCCACACCGCCGGAGAGGCCGCAGATGGCGCGCTTGTCGCCGACCTGCTCGCGGATCAGGGCGATCTGCTCCTCGACGACGTTGGTGGTCGTCCAGGTCGGCTCGATGCCCGCGCCACGGTAGAGGAAGTGCTCCAGGACCTGCTGGCCGTAGGTCGAGTGCATGACCTCCGGGTGGTACTGGACGCCGTACAGCTTCTTCTCGTCGTTCTCGAAGGCGGCGACCGGCACGACGTCCGTGGACGCGGTCACGGTGAAGCCTTCGGGGGCGGCGGAGCAGGCGTCGCCGTGGGACATCCACACCGGCTGCTCGGAGGGCGTGCCCTCGAACAGGGTGGAGCCCGCCTTGGACACGGCCAGCGGAGTACGGCCGTACTCGCGCGCGCCGTTGTCGTCGACCGTGCCGCCGAGCGTCGTGGCCATCAGCTGGAAGCCGTAGCACATGCCGAAGACCGGGATCCCGGCCTCGAAGAGCGAGCGGTCGATGCCGGGCGCACCCTCCGCGTACACCGACGACGGACCGCCGGACAGGATGATCGCCCGGGGGTTCTTGGCCAGCATCTCCGCGACCGGCATCGTGGACGGGACGATCTCGCTGTAGACCCGGGCCTCACGGACACGGCGGGCGATGAGCTGGGCGTACTGGGCGCCGAAGTCGACAACCAGGACGACGTCGGTCGCGGTGTCGGGGGCGGCGGGGGGTGCTGCTGGCACGGGGCGGCCTTCCGGCGGTGGAGAGGGGGTCGGTCCTCCCCAATTCTACCGGCCGTGGAGCACCGCCCCGCCGGGCTCCCGTCTCACCATCCGGGCCCGGCGTGAACCCGGCCTCCGCCGCGGTCCATACTTGCGGCATGCGTCAGCACACGACCTTCGTCTTTACCTATGGCACCCGGCCCGCCGGCTGCCATGGTCGTGCTGCTTGAGCAACTGACGAGCAAGCTTTCCAAGGCGCCCCGGGCCACAGGCCCGGGGCGCCTTGGCGTTCCTGACCTGCGGAACCGGGGCGACGGACCCACCGGGAGTCACGGATGAACAGCACCGCACCCACGAAGACGGCCGCCGAGCGCACCGGCGCGCACACCGACGAGGCCGCGTCCCTGATCGGGGGCGCCCGGTCGCGCATCGACGCGCTGGACGACCGGATCATCGGCCTCGTGCAGGAACGGATGGCCGTCTCGGCGGTCATCCAGGAGGCCAGGATCACCTCGGGGGGCCGCAGGGTGAACCTCTCCCGGGAGATGGACGTCATCGGCCACTACAGCGACGCCCTGGGCAAGCCGGGTACGGCTCTCGCCATGACGCTGCTGGAGCTGTGCCGCGGCCGGGTGTGACGTCCGGGAAGGCTGTACGGCCGCACCGGCGTTCGGGCCCGGTCTCACCCGTACGGCGCGTGACCGGTCCCCCGGCGGCTTCGTTGGTCCGTGTGTCCGCGTCGGCCAGGCGCGGCGTCGGTGGGAATCCATCTGTGGCTCCGCCCGAACGCGTGACGCACCGCAGGTGCGTCGTGGGACCGCGTTCCGGCGCGCGTGACCGGTCGGCAGGGGACAGCAGCCCGGTCACGATGTGCGGCCGGCCCCGGGGACGCTCGGGGCCGGCCGCCCTCGACCTTCGCACCCGGTCTCCCGCCGGGGTGGGTCAGCCCGGCCCGGCGCCGGGGCGTGACGAACAGCAGCCCGCCCGCGAGCAACGCGGCCCCCGCGACGGACGCGGCCGCCGGCGGTACCGGCAGAGGCGGGGGTGACACCCGTCGGACCAGACGCGGATCCCGCACCCGGGTGTGACGAGTGCCACACGAAGAGGGTGCGGAGTCGGGGGCAACCGTTATCCGGACTCGCGGGTCATGCATGGCGAACACACCGGCTCGTTCCGTGACCGCGACG
>NZ_JBHVCT010000057.1:0-45432 GCF_042803195.1 Streptomyces sp. NPDC057428 | reverse complement strand
CATCCAGCCCCACCCTCCCACTGACGGACAGGACGATCATGCCAGCCCCCCCATCGCCCGGGGGTGTCGCTTTGCGGATTTCCCAACGGAGTCCTCCAGGAGGGGGAGGAGTCACGACCACGAGCAAGGTCAGCAGATGGGATGAGCACGGGCGCGAACACATCGTCCACGTAAGGAAGTCGGGGATGCAGCGGCAGCTGACCTGCGACACCTGCGGGTGGCGCAAGGGGGCGCAGTTCCTGCCCTGGCTGAAGGCGGAGGAGCACCTGAACCGGTCCCGGCGCGCGCCCGGGTGAGGGCGCCGCCGGACCGCGCGGGAAAACCTGGTGAGGGCGACCGCCGGGCCGGGGTACCTTTTCGGCATGTCCCCGTTCTTCCAGATCTACGAGTGAGCGTGTGACGGGCCCTCGCCGCCCGTCACCCATCGAACCGATCCCCCCGGTGATCTCCGGTCACCCCGGACCTCACTTCTCACCACGAATGGGAGAATCCCGTGGCCAACAGCCGCAACAACCTCCTCGGTGTGGGCGGACAGCGCAAGAAGCTGTCCCGCGCCGAACAGCAGGGCGCCGGTCCCGCGCGCGACAAGGACCGCAAGGCCGCCGAGGACAAGAAGCAGGAGCTGGTGCGCAAGATGCGTGAGCGCACCGGTTCCGACGGTGCCGCTCCGGCCGAGGACGCGCCCGCCGGGAGCTGACCCCCTCGTACCACCCGCAGCACCGCGGGCCCGGATCACCTCGACCTCGGTGATCCGGGCCCGCGGTGCGTCCCGCCCCACCACGCCCCACCCCGCCCCACCGCGCCGCGTCTCACCTCGCCACACCGACATGTGGCGCGGCCCCTTCCCGAGGCCGAGCACGGTGACGTACGTCTCCTCGGCCGAGGAGTCACGGCAGGGCCTGGAACGGCTGCTGGAGACGGCCCTCGCCGACGTCTGGAAGGGCGGTATCCGGGGCGCCGGCCACGTGCGGGACAATGGCGCCATGACCACGCTCGCTCCCGCCCTCCCGCTGCTCCGGATCGGCCCGCACACCGTGCAGCCGCCGGTCGTGCTGGCCCCCATGGCCGGCATCACCAACGCCCCCTTCCGCACGCTGTGCCGTGAGTTCTCCGGCGGCAAGGGGCTGTTCGTCAGCGAGATGATCACCACGCGTGCCCTGGTCGAGCGCAACGAGAAGACCATGCAGCTCATCCGCTTCGACGCGAGCGAGACCCCGCGCTCCATCCAGCTGTACGGAGTGGACCCGGTAACTGTCGGCAAGGCGGTCCGGATGATCGTCGACGAGGACCTCGCGGACCACATCGACCTGAACTTCGGCTGTCCCGTCCCCAAGGTCACGCGCAAGGGCGGCGGCTCCGCGCTTCCGTACAAGCGGCCCCTGCTGCGCGCGATCCTCCGTGAGGCCGTCACGCAGGCCGGCGAGCTGCCGGTCACGATCAAGATGCGCAAGGGCATCGACGATGACCACACCACCTATCTCGACGCCGGCCGTATCGCCGTCGAGGAGGGCGTCACCGCCGTCGCCCTGCACGGCAGGACCGCCGCCCAGCACTACGGCGGCACGGCCGACTGGGACGCCGTCGCCCGCCTCAAGGAGCACGTCCCGGAGATCCCCGTCCTCGGCAACGGCGACATCTGGTCCGCCGACGACGCCCTGCGCATGATGCGCGAGACCGGCTGCGACGGCGTGGTCGTCGGCCGCGGCTGCCTCGGGCGGCCCTGGCTCTTCGGCGACCTGGTCAGTGCCTTCGAGGGCACCGGGACGAGGCAGGCGCCGACCCTGCGCGAGGTCGCGGGCGTCATGGTGCGCCACGCGACGCTGCTGGGGGAGTGGATCGGCGACGAGAGCCGTGGGGTCATCGACTTCCGCAAGCACGTGGCCTGGTACCTCAAGGGCTTCGCCGTCGGCTCGGAGATGCGCCGGAGCCTCGCGGTCACCTCGTCGCTGGAGGAACTGGCCGGGCAGCTCCAGCGCCTGGACCTCGACCAGCCGTGGCCGGACGGCGCGGACGGCCCCCGTGGGCGCACCTCGGGCAACAACCGGGTGGCACTCCCGGACGGCTGGCTCAAGGACCCGTACGACTGTGCGGGTGTGAGCGCCGACGCGGAGCTGGACACCTCGGGCGGCTGATCGCCGCCTCCCATGCGAGGCACCGAGTGCCGCAAAGCTAGTTCGCTCAATTGAGCGGACTAGCTTTGCGTGATCCGGGCGACTTCCGTCGAGAAGTCGATATCGGACCCGCATCGCCCGCCGTGGCGGGTGCGAACTTGTGACTCTGAGCTTTCGAATGTGCCCATCGGGTGACATGTAGCAGCGTCGCGAGCGTCCGGATGGTGACATCTGAGCGCGCCCGGGGGCGTGATTCTCGCCACCTCTGAGAGGAGTCTGGCTCAGATGAGCGCTCTTCCGGACGCTGTACTTCTCAAATGGCGGCACTGGGTGCCAGGCGACTTTACTTTGATCGATCAAGGCATCCAGTACCCTGCGTGCGCCAATCGCGCGCAGACGTGCACGCTCGGTAGTATTGCGTTCAAGAAATGAACACATGCGCTTAATCGGGCGCCGCCACCGCACTGCTTTCGATCTGCTGGCGGACGGGTGGTTGAGACCTCATGACGCGCAAGTGGCCGTACCCAGACACCTTCGATCTGGGTATGTTCCTCGCCGTCAGGGCAGCCACCGCGTCCTCGAGGAGTCGAGACCCGTGTCGGAAAACAAAGATCCCCAGAAGTTCGTCTACGACTTCACCGAGGGCAACAAGGATCGACGAGATCTTCTGGGTGGCAAGGGTGCCAACCTCGCGGAGATGACCAACCTCGGGCTTCCCGTCCCTCCGGGCTTCACGATCACCACCGAGGCCTGCAAGGTCTACCTCGACAGCGGGGACGAGCCGGCCGCGCTGCGCGACGAGGTCAGTGCGCACCTCACGGCGCTCGAGAAGCGGATGGGCAAGACGCTGGGCCAGGCGGACGACCCGCTGCTGGTCTCGGTCCGCTCCGGCGCCAAGTTCTCGATGCCCGGGATGATGGACACGGTCCTCAACATCGGCCTCTCCGACGCCTCCGTCGTCGGCCTCACCGCGCAGGCCGGGGACGAGCGCTTCGCCTGGGACTCCTACCGCCGCCTCATCCAGATGTTCGGCAAGACCGTGCTCGGGGTCGACGGTGACCTCTTCGAGGAGGCACTGGAGGCCGCGAAGGACGCCAAGGGCGTCACCGTCGACGTGGACCTCGACGCGTCCGACCTCAAGAAGCTGGTCAAGGAGTTCAAGAGGATCGTCGAGCGGGACGCCGGACGCGACTTCCCGCAGGACCCGCGGGAGCAGATGGACCTGGCCATAAAGGCGGTCTTCGACTCGTGGAACACCGACCGGGCCAAGCTCTACCGCCGGCAGGAGCGCATCCCCGGCGACCTCGGCACGGCCGTCAACATCTGTTCGATGGTCTTCGGCAACCTCGGGCCCGATTCCGGCACGGGCGTCGCCTTCACCCGTGACCCGGCCAGCGGCCACCAGGGCGTCTACGGCGACTACCTGCAGAACGCACAGGGCGAGGACGTGGTCGCGGGCATCCGCAACACCGTGGCGCTCGCGGAGCTGGAGTCGATCGACAAGGCGTCGTACGACCAGCTGATGAAGATCATGGAGACGCTGGAGACCCACTACAAGGATCTCTGCGACATCGAGTTCACCATCGAGCGCGGCCAGCTCTGGATGCTGCAGACCCGGGTCGGCAAGCGCACCGCCGGTGCCGCCTTCCGCATCGCCACCCAGTTGGTCGACCAGGGGCTCATCGACGAGGCCGAGGCGCTCCAGCGGGTCAACGGCGCCCAGCTCGCCCAGCTGATGTTCCCGCGCTTCGACCACGATGCCGCCAGCGTGCTGCTCGGCCGCGGTATCGCCGCCTCCCCGGGTGCGGCCGTGGGCAAGGCCGTCTTCGACTCGTACACCGCCGTCAAGTGGTCGCGGTCCGGCGAGAAGGTCATCCTGATCCGCCGGGAGACCAACCCCGACGACCTCGACGGCATGATCGCCGCCGAGGGGATCCTGACCTCGCGCGGCGGCAAGACCTCGCACGCCGCCGTCGTCGCCCGCGGCATGGGCAAGACCTGCGTCTGCGGCGCCGAGGAGATCGAGGTCGACACCAAGCGCCGCCGGCTCACGGTCGGGGACACGGTCGTCGAGGAGGGCGACCTCGTCTCCGTCGACGGCTCCACCGGCAAGGTGTACCTCGGTGAGGTCCCCGTCGTGCCGTCCCCGGTGGTCGAGTACTTCGAGGGCCGGATGCACGCGGGCGCCGACGACGCCGACGAGCTCGTCGCCGCCGTGCACCGGATCATGGCCTACGCCGACCGCGTACGCCGCCTGCGGGTACGGGCGAACGCGGACAACGCCGAAGACGCCTCACGGGCCCGCCGCTTCGGCGCCCAGGGCATCGGTCTGTGCCGCACCGAGCACATGTTCCTCGGTGAGCGCCGCGAGATGGTCGAGAAGCTGATCCTCGCGGACACCGACGACGAGCGTGAGGCCGCGCTGGAGGCGCTCCTGCCGCTCCAGAAGGCCGACTTCATCGAGCTGTTCGAGTCCATGGACGGGCTGCCCGTCACGGTCCGGCTGCTCGACCCGCCGCTGCACGAGTTCCTGCCCGACATCACGGAGCTCTCCGTGCGCGTCGCGCTCGCCGAGTCCCGCAAGGACTCCAACGAGAACGACCTGCGCCTCCTGCAGGCCGTGCACAAGCTCCATGAGCAGAACCCGATGCTCGGGCTCCGCGGCGTCCGTCTCGGCCTGGTCATCCCGGGGCTGTTCGCGATGCAGGTCCGCGCGATCGCCGAGGCGTCCGCGCAGCGCAAGAACGCCAAGGGCGACCCACGTGCCGAGATCATGATCCCGCTCGTCGGCACCGTCCAGGAGCTGGAGATCGTCCGCGAGGAGGCCGACCGGGTCATCGCGGAGGTCGAGGCCGCCACCGGTACGGAACTGAAGCTGAGCATCGGCACGATGATCGAGCTGCCCCGAGCCGCGCTGACCGCCGGTCAGATCGCCGAGGCCGCGGAGTTCTTCTCCTTCGGGACGAACGACCTCACGCAGACGGTGTGGGGCTTCTCCCGCGACGACGTGGAGGCCTCGTTCTTCACCGCGTACCTGGAGAAGGGCATTTTCGGGGTCTCGCCGTTCGAGACGATCGACAAGGACGGCGTCGGCGCCCTCGTGCGCAGCGCCGTGGAGGCCGGCCGGGCCACCCGCCCGGACCTCAAGCTCGGTATCTGCGGCGAGCACGGCGGAGACCCGGAGTCGGTGCACTTCTTCCACGAGGTCGGCCTGGACTACGTCTCCTGCTCGCCCTTCCGTATTCCGGTCGCCCGGCTGGAAGCGGGCCGCGCGGCCGCCGAATCCGGGGGCAGCGACAGCCGCTGAGTCCCGGCGGGGAACGAACGGCTCGACTCCGGGGCCGCCGTCGGATCGCTTACACCCTCGACGATCCGACGGCGGAGCCGGATTACCCGGAAGCGGCGGCACCCTGTGCGGGGGTGCCGCCGCTTCGTCAATTGAATCGCCAACCGTTCAAGGTTGTTTCTTTTCACCGTTCGGTGCGCAAATCGGGGACCGGCCGCCGGGGTGCGGCCCAGGGATCCCCACCCCTGGGCCGCACCCGCTTACCCCTGCCGGGTACGGAGCCGCACCGTCGTTCACCGCCGCCGAACAGGCGAAGCCCCCCACGGCCCTCACCCGCTCTTTCGGTGACGCCGGATGCGTACCCGACGTCGTACAGCCTTTCGGGTACGGCGGATACGGGCGAGGCGTTTCAACTGTGGCCGAAACCCCGTGGTGACCTCCTGTGATGCTGTGCATACCCTTCGACGGGGGCAATTGCGGGTGCAACAGGTGGGGGTTCGGTGCTGCGTATCAATGTGTCCGGGGTGGACCTTTCGCGGGTGCGGATGGCCGCGAGGCCGGACGCGATGTGGGAAACCATTCTCAGTTTCCACAGGCTGAGGGACCGGCGGGGTTCCACGGTCTTCGGGAAATGGCGCAAGGAATCCCGGACCCGGTTGAATGGTGAAGCACGCCTGCTGTCCGCCTTCGTTCCGCCCAGAGGCTATTTCCCCGACTTCCTGACGCCTTCCGCGGAGGGGGCCGAACCATTCGGATTCGACGCCGGAATGGAGGCGCTGCGCGACACCCCGGCCGACCGGATCCGCGCGGAAACCGCCCTCCTGGCCGAAACCGCCCCCCTCCTGAGGCGGCCGTCGGGCGGCCCCACGGCCGCCGCCCTGCCGCACGCGCTCGCCGAGGGGCGCACCGAACCGCTGGGCCGGCTCATCTCCACCCTGCGCGCCTATCACCGCGCCGCCGTCGAGCCGTACTGGCCGCACATCCGGGCGAGCGTCGAGGCCGACCGCGCGCTGCGGGGCCGCGCGCTGCTCGACGGCGGGGCGGACGAACTCCTCGCCACCCTGCCCTCGGTGATCCGCTGGCGCGCGCCGGTGCTGGAGGCGGACTACCCCGTCGACCGGGAGCTGCACCTGGACGGCCGGGGCCTCCTCCTGCAGCCCTCGTACTTCTGCCGGGGCACCCCCGTCGTCTACCGGGACCCGCTCCTGCCGCCCGTCCTCGTCTACCCTGTCACCCACCCCGGTGCCCCGGCCTTCGCGGAACCGGGGCCCTGGCTCGGCCGGCTCGTGGGCCACACCCGCTCCACGGTCCTGCGGTCCATCGGCAACGGCTGCACGACCAGCGAGCTGGCCCGCAGGACCGGGGTGTCCCTGGCCTCAGCCAGCCAGCACGCCTGCGTGCTGCGCGAAGCCGGTCTCGTCCGCACCCTGCGCCACGGCAGCTCGGTCCTGCACACGCTGACCCCGCTGGGGGCCGCGCTGCTCCGGGGCGGGGCTCCGCTCGCCCTGTCCTGAGCCGATCAGCCCTGCTCCTCCAGCACCGCCTTCAGAACGGCCAGACGCTCCTTCCAGAACGCCTTGTAGCGGGCCACCGCCCCCGCGTCCGCCAGCTTCCCGTGCCCCAGGCCCAGTCGGGTACGCCCGTCCGGCAGGGCATCCAGCCGCACCGAGACGCTTCCCGCGGGCTCCCCGGACTCGTCACGGAAGCCCGCGGTCAGGGACCTACCGGGCCGCAGGCCGCGTACGGACAGCTCCACGTCCGGCAGCCAGCGCTCGCGCAGCACCGGTTCGGTGAAGGCGGCCATGACGCGCTCCGGCGGGGCCGCGAGGGTCCGGCTGCCCGAGGTCTTCCAGTCGCCCGCCGAGGACCGTCCCACCTCCCGCAGACCGCGTTCCTGTTCGTACCCGACGGTGACCGACTGGGTGTACCAGCCGCCCATCCGGTGCTCCGTGCCCAGGTACGCGGCGATCTCCGCATGGGTGCGCCGCGTCGCGTCCCAGGCGTCGAGCACGGCGAACCAGTCCGCCCAGCCCCGGCCGGTCGCTCCCCTCAGCGTGTCGTCCGACAGCTTCTCGGTGATCCTTCGGCCCGTCGATCCGCTCATGCCCCGACGCTATGCGCCCTCCGCGAGGCACCGGCAGCGCCGCGCGGGGGAACCGCGCCCGCCCCGGGCGATGAGTTCCGCCCGCCGCCGCCGTCTACCTCTTGTGAGCGCTCGCAGGGAGCGCGCGGGAGCACTGCAGAGTGCCGTACGGAAGAAGAGTGGGAGCCATGCCTCAGCCTCGGATGATCTTCGTGAACCTGCCGGTGAAGGACCTGGAGACGACCAAGAACTTCTTCTCGAAGCTCGGCTTCGGCTTCAACCCGCAGTTCAGCGACGATACGACCGCCTGTCTCGTCATCAGCGACACGATCTTCGCCATGCTCATCAGCGAACCGCGCTTCAAGGACTTCACCAAGAAGGAGATCGCCGACGCGTCGGCGACGACCGAGGTCCTCATCGCCCTCAGTGCAGAGAGCCGCGCGAAGGTGGACGAGATGGCGGACGCAGCGCTCGCCTCGGGCGGTTCGCCGGCCAACGAGCCCATGGACGAGGGCTTCATGTACGGCCGCTCCTTCCAGGACCCCGACCACCACATCTGGGAGGTCGTGTGGATGGACCCGGCCGCCGTCGAGGGGCAGGCCTGACGCCGGGACGGGGTGGCTGTCGCGGTGCCCGCACCGCCACAGCCGCCCCGGGGCCGGTCAGGAGCGGAACGGCCCGGTGACCTCGTAGGTGATGCCGCCCGAGGAACTGCCGCTGGTCCCGCGCTGGGAGGAGAAGTAGAGGCGCTTCCCGTCGGGCGAGAAGGCGGGCCCGGTGATCTCGGAGCCCGACTGGCCGCTGATCCGCAGGAACGGCGCGACCGTGTCGGCGGGTGTGATCAGGCAGATCTCCATGTTGCCGCCGTCCTCGGCGACGTACAGGTCGCCCGAGGCGGACCGGGTGACGTTGTCCACGCCGGTGAGCGGGGCGGTGCCGCTCGTGACGAGCGAGTCGTCGTAGGCGAGCGAGAGGGACGAGGCGTTCGCGTCGTACGCCCACACCCGGTTGTCGCCCTTGGTGGTGAACCAGCAGGTGCCGGCCGCGTAGAAGCAGCCCTCGCCGCCGTTGAACACCTTGGCGCCGGAGACCTGGTAGCGGGTCTGGGTGGGTGATCCGTCCGGATCGGGGACCGTCGTCCAGGTCACCGGGCCGGAGGTGCCGGTGCCGGCCACCAGGACCTGCAGCGTGCCGGACGACAGGTTGCCCCAGGTGGTGGGGCGGAAGCGGTAGAAGCGGCCGTCCGTCTCGTCCTCGGTGAGGTAGACGTAGCCGTGGTCGGGGTCGGCCGCCGCCGCCTCGTGCTTGAAGCGGCCGAGTGCCGTACGCTGCACGGCCGCGTTCACGCCCCAGGGGTCCGTCTCGTAGACGAACCCGCGGGTGACCTCCTCGCAGGACAGCCAGGTGTTCCACGGGGTGCGGCCGCCGGCGCAGTTGTTGTTCGTGCCGGACAGGATGCGGTACGCCGAGGTGACGGTCCCCGAGGCGTCGAAGCGCACCGCGCTCGCCCCGCCGCCGCTGCCCGAGGACACCTCGGAGTTGGACACGTAGATCCATCCGCCGCCGTCGGTGAAGGTGGCGCCTCCGTCGGGCGCGCTGTGCCAGGTGTACGAGGTGCCCGGGACGGTCTGCCCCGAACGCGCGACGATGCGGCTGGTGAAGCCGCTCGGCAGCAGGATGCCGTTCGCGTCGGCGGCCTGCAGCGCACCGTACGGCCCGGTGGCAGGCTGGGCGGGAGCGGCGGAGGCGGCGCCCCTCCAGAGGGTGCCGCCGAAGGCCGCCGCCGATGAACCGATCACCGCTGTACGCAAGAAGTTCCGACGTTCCACGATCACTCCACGGGTGACGTGCTGGCCCGCCGGCCCGGTCGGCCCGGCGGGTCGAACGTCAGGACAGTAGAGGCGCGTGGTGGACGCAGTTCCAACGTGTCGTGAACAAGGCGCAGTCAGTCCGCGCGGACCGGGAACACCGGCACCGACACGTCGTCGTCGTCCAGGCACGCGCCCGTCTCCAGGTCGAAGCGCTGCTTGAGGAGCGGCGAGGCGACGAACGGCCGTCCGCCCACGGAGCCGAGCAGGCCCCGGGAGAGGACGTACGCGCCGGTGAACGGGTCCCGGTTGTCGATCGCGTAGGCCCGCCCGGCCCGGTCCATGAACAGCGCCACCTGCCTGCCGTCGGGCAGGAGCGCCGCCACACCTCGTCCCGGGGTCAGCAGCGAGCGGTCGCAGACCGTCAGCCAGCCGTCCCCGTCCGCGAGCCGGATCGTCCGGGTGTCCCGCGCCGTCTCCACCGTCGTGGTCGTCATCAGGAGGGGGTCCCTTCGAGAGTGCGGACGGCGAGCACCGGGCCCGCGAGGATGTCCAGGTCGGGCTTGACCTGGTCGCGCTCCGGGACGAACCTGACCGAGGGGTCGGGGGCGTCAGGGGCGTTGACGAAGGTGACGAAGCGCCGCAGCCGCTCGGGGTCCTTGATGGTCTCTGCCCACTCGTCCCGGTAGCCGGCGACATGGTCGGCCATCAGGCGTTCAAGCTCGTCGCACAGCCCCAGCGAGTCGTGGACGACGACGTCGCGCACGTGGTCCAGGCCGCCCTCGATCCGGTCCAGCCAGGTCGAGGTGCGCTCCAGACGGTCCGCCGTGCGGATGTAGAACATCAGGAACCGGTCGATGAGACGCACCAGTTCGGCGTCGGACAGGTCCTGGGCGAGCAGGTCCGCGTGGCGCGGGGTGGCGCCGCCGTTGCCGCCGACGTACAGGTTCCAGCCCTGGGCGGTGGCGATGATCCCGAAGTCCTTGCCGCGGGCCTCCGCGCACTCGCGGGCGCAGCCCGAGACCGCCGACTTCAGCTTGTGCGGGGAGCGCAGACCGCGGTATCGCAACTCCAGGTCGATCGCCATCCTCACCGAGTCCTGAACGCCGTAGCGGCACCAGGTCTGCCCCACACAGGACTTGACCGTCCGCAGCGACTTCCCGTAGGCGTGCCCGGACTCGAAGCCGGCGTCCACCAGGCGGGTCCAGATGAGCGACAGCTGGTCGACGCGGGCGCCGAACAGGTCGATGCGCTGCCCTCCGGTAATCTTCGTGTAGAGGCCGAAGTCCCGGGCCACCTCGCCGATCACGATGAGTTTCTCCGGGGTGATCTCACCGCCGGGGATGCGCGGCACGACCGAGTAGGAGCCGTTGCGCTGGAGGTTGGCGAGGAAGTGGTCGTTGGTGTCCTGGAGGGCCGCCTGCTCGCCGTCAAGGACGTAGCCGCTCGCACCGACCGTCGGGGCCAGCGACGCGATGACCGAGCCGACCGTGGGCTTGCAGACCTCGCAGCCGTCACCGCCGCGTGCCTCCGGGCGGCCGTGCGAGTCGAGCAGCTCGGCGTACGACGTGACGCGGAGGGTGCGCACGATCTCGTACAGCTCGCTCCGGGTGTACGCGAAGCAGCCGCAGAGCCCCTGGTCCTCGGGCTGCGGCAGCAGCTGGCCGATGACCTTGACGCAGCTTCCGCAGCCGGTACCGGCCTTGGTGCACTTCTTCACCTCGGGCAGCGTGGTGTGCCCGCAGATCGCGCCCTTGGTGACGTTGTGGCAGGAACAGATCACGGCCTCGTCGGGCAGTGAGGACGGGCCGAGGGTGACCGGACCGCCCGCACCGGCCGGCAGCACCAGCTGCTCGGGGGCCACCGGCAGGACCGTGCCCGTCATCGGGCGCAGCGTGCCGTACTGGTCGGCGTCACCGACGAGAACACCGCCGAGCAGGGTGCCGTCCTGCCCGATCACCAGCTTCTTGTAGACGCCCGAGCGGGAGTCCGCGTACACGACGTCGAGGCTGCCTTCGGCCGCGCCGTGCGCGTCGCCGAAGGAGGCCACGTCCACACCGAGCAGCTTCAGCTTCGTGGAGAGGTCGGCGCCGGTGAAGGAGGCCGCGTTGCCCGCGATCACCTCGGCGGCCGCCGCCGCCATCTCGTAGCCCGGCGCCACCAGGCCGTACACCCGGCCGTCGGAGGCCAGCGCGCACTCGCCGATCGCGAACACGTCGCCGTCGGAGGTGCGGCACTGCTCGTCGACGACGACGCCGCCGCGCGGGCCGACCTCCAGACCGCAGTCACGGGCCAGCTGGTCCCGGGGGCGCACACCGGCGGAGAAGACGACGAGGTCCGTCGCGAGGGAGGAGCCGTCCGACAGGGACATGCCGTCCACCCGGCCGTCCTCACCCGCGGTCACCTCCTGGGTGCCGACCCCCGTGTGCACGGAGAGCCCCATGTTCTCGATGGTGCGCAGGAGGGCCGCCCCGCCGCCCTCGTCGACCTGCACCGGCATCAGCCGCGGCGCGAACTCCACGACGTGCGTCCGCAGTCCCAGGCCCTTGAGAGCGCCCGCGGCCTCCAGGCCGAGCAGCCCGCCGCCGACCACGGCGCCCGTCCTCGCGCCCTTCGCGTACTCCTCGATCGCGAGGAGATCCTCGATGGTGCGGTAGACGAAACAGCCCTCGGCGTCCTTTCCCGGCACGGGCGGGACGAAGGGGTACGAGCCGGTGGCCAGCACCAGCGTGTCGTAGGCGAAGGTCTCCCCGGAGCGCGCGGTGACGGTGTGCGCCTCACGGTCGACGCTCTCCGCCGGATCGCCGACGCGCAGCTCGATGCCGTGCGCAGCCATGAAACCCGGCTCGACGAGCGAGAGGTCCTCCGGCGTCCTCCCGGCGAAGTACGAGGTCAGCTGCACCCTGTCGTACGCGGGACGGGGCTCCTCGCAGAGCACGACGACACGGGCCGTGCCCGCGGCGGCGGTCAGCCCGCGGTCGGCGAGCGCCTCCAGGAACCGCTGTCCGACCATGCCGTGCCCGACGACCACGATCGTCGGCACGCCCGCGGTGGGAGGGGTCGGGGGAGTGGACACCGGCATCAGAAGCCTCCGTCGTTGGTGAGCAGGTGGAGCAGGGACATGTCGGCAGGCAGCGGTTCGTCGTCCTGCCAGGCCCGGGCGAGCGTGCCGACCGCGGCGAGATCGCCGAACAGCACCCCGCCGGCGAGGCGGTCGCCCCGGACGACGACCGTGCGGTACGCGCCCCGCGTGGCATCGGCCAGCCGGACCACGTCGTCCCCGGGCATCGGCCGGGAGTCGCCGAAGGCGGCCAGGTCGAGACCGCCGGGAACCCCGGCGGCCACCGGGGAGGCAGAGGGGGAGCGCAGGGTGAGCCGGGTCAGCGCCCGGGTGCCCCGGTAGGCCGCGGGCCGTCCGGCCAGCACGTCGGCCAGCACGTCGGCCTGTTCGAGCGCGGCGCCCGCCAGCCCGTAGACCGTCCCGTCGTGCTCGGCGCAGTCGCCGACCGCGTGGATGTACGGGTCCGAGGTGCGCAGCTCGTCGTCCACGACCACGCCCTTGCGGACGCCGAGACCGGCGGCCTGCGCCAGACCCGTCCTGGGGCGGACCCCGCAGGCCAGGACCGTGATCTCGGCCTCCAGTTCGTAGCCGTCGGCCATCTCCACCGCACGCACGGCCGGGACGGCGCCGTCCGTGCAGCGCAGCCCGCGCACCCGGCTCTCCGTGTGCACCTCGACGCCGAGCGCCTCCAGATGGCGCCGCAGCATCTCCGCCGCCTCGGAGTCCAACTGCCGTTCCATGAGGTGCTCGCCCTGCTGGGCCAGCACCACCTGGGCGCCGCACCCGGCCAGCGCGCGGGCGGCCGACACCCCGAGGAGCCCGCCGCCGATGACGACCGCGCGCGTTCCGGGACGGACCGCGGCGCGCAGGGCGAGGCAGTCGTCCAGGGTGCGGAAGGGGTGCACGCCGTCGGGCAGGGTGCGGCCGATGCCCCGCAGCGGGGGCAGCACCGGGTTGGAGCCGGTGGCCAGCACCAGGCGCTCGTAGCCGATGACGCCGCCGTCGTCGCACAGGACCCTGCGCTCCGCCCGGTCGATCCGCACGGCCCGCACCCCGCGCCGCACCTCGGCGGGCGGCAGCGCGATCACGTCCGGCTCGTACCGGCCCGCGAGGACCTCGGCCAGCAGCACCCTGTTGTACGGTGCGTGCGCCTCCTCGCCGATGACGGTGACACCGGGCACCCGGGCGGCGAGCCGCGCACCCGCCATCCCGGCGCCGATCACCACCACCTGCGCCGTGTGCCCGCTCCGTGTGCTCATGACGAAGACACTGCGGGGCCGGTGTTTCCCGACCGCATCCCTCCTGTTTCCCGGGAGGAACCTTGCGCTCAGCGCCGGCGCACGGCCCCTGTGAGGCGCGGGCGAGACTGGTTGGACTGGGCACCTATCGCTTGCCTAGGGTCGCGTACATGCCCGACATCACGCTGACCACCCTCGTCCTGCTGTGCCTCGCGGCCGCCGCTGCCGGCTGGATCGACGCGGTGGTGGGCGGCGGCGGGCTGCTCCTCCTGCCGGCCCTGCTGCTGGGACTCCCGCACGTCCCGGCCGCGCACATCCTCGGCACCAACAAGGCGGTCGCCATCGTCGGCACCTCGGGTGCCGCCGTGACGTACGCCCGCAAGGCACCGGTCCAGGTCGGGACCGCCGTACGGATCGGGCTCACGGCGCTGGCAGGGTCGATGACCGGTGCCTTCTTCGCCGCGGGGATCAGCAGCGACGTACTGCGGCCGGTGATCATGGTGGTCCTGCTCGGAGTCGCGGCCTTCGTGATGCTGCGGCCGTCCTTCGGCACGGCGGCGGCCGGCGACGGCACGGGCCGGCAGGTCACCCGCGCGCGCACCGTGACCGCCATCGTGCTGGTCGGCGGCGGTATCGGCTTCTACGACGGGCTGTTCGGGCCCGGCACGGGCACGTTCCTGGTGCTCGCGCTGACCGCGGTGCTCCACCTCGACCTGCTCACCGCGTCCGCCACCGCGAAGATCGTGAACGTCTGCACCAACGCCGGCGCCCTGGCGATGTTCGCCTATCAGGGCACGGTCCTGTGGCAGCCGGCCGCGCTGATGGCCGTGTTCAACCTGGCCGGCGGCATGTTTGGGGCGCGCATGGCCCTCAGGAAGGGCAGCGGCTTCGTGCGCGGGGTCCTGCTGGTCGTGGTGTTCTCGCTCGTCGCCAAGCTCGGCTTCGACCAGTGGACCGCCTGATCACCGCACCTCGGTGAGGTGCGCGTACGCGACCACGTTGCCCAGGTATCCGGTCTCGCGGGTGAAGCCGCCGCCGCAGGTGATCAGGCGCAGCGACGCGTGCGCGGTGGCGCCGTAGACCCGCTCGTCCGGGAAGTGGTCGTTTTCGTACACCTCGACCGCGTCGACCGAGAAGACCGCGGTGCGGCGGTCACCACGGTCGATCTCGATCCGGGCGCCCTTCTTCAGGGACCCCAGGGCGTAGAAGACGGACGGCCCCTCGGCGTTGTCGACGTGGCCGGCCACGATCGCGGTCCCCTTCGCGCCGGGGGGTGTGCCGTCCTCGTACCAGCCCGCGAGGTTGCGGCGCTCCGCCGGAGGCGCGTCCAGGCTGCCGTCCGCGCCCAGCCGGAGCCCCGTCATGGGCGCGTCCACGCCGATGTCCGGGACGCGGATCCTGACCGGCGCCGAAGGGTGCAGGGGCGAGGCGACCGGCACGCCGGGCCGCACCTCGGGGCCGGCGGCGAACGCCTCCCTGGTGGATGGCTGGGGTGCGACGAGCCGGGCGGCCGCGCCCTCCTCGACGAGCCACAGACCGCACAGCGCGACGATGCCGGCCAGCCACGCCCTGGCCCGCAGCGCGGTCCCGTTCACGTCGTCCTCCTCCGGGCCGGCCTCAGCCGTGCGCGCCGTCCGAGCGGCGGCGGCGCAGGAGCAGGACGCCGCTGCCGGCGGCCGCCGCGACGAGGCCGGCTCCCGCCGCGAGCTGCGCCGTGTCGGGGGCGGTGCTTCCGCCGACTCCCGTCCTGACATGCCCGGAGGGCTCACTGGGCCGGTTACCGGGCGGTGTCGTGGGCCTGCCCGTGGGCGGCTTCGCGTGTCCGCCGTCGGTGCCGGGGGGGACCAAGGGCTCGGGCCGGGTCCCCGGCTTCTCCGCGAAGCCGGTGCCGAGGTCGTCCGCAGGTGAGTCCTCGTCGGTCTGGGGCCGGAGCGACCCGGACAGCGCCGCCGGATCGTCGGCCTCGCCGAGGGGACCGGTGGCCGACGGGTCCCCGAGGGCGTCGAACTCGTCGACGGCGGCCGACTCCCCAGCCGGGTCCAGGTCATCGGCCGGCGCCGCGTCGGTGTCGCAGGCGGCCGAGGCGTCCGGTTCGGTCGCGTCTGCGGACCCGCACTCCGCCGCACCTGGGGCCGACACCACCGCCGCGGTGAGCCCCGGTCTGCCGAAGCCGGTCACGCCCGCGTGGGCGGACGAGGCTGCGGCGAGGCCGAGCGCGGCGGCGGTGAGGGCCGCGGCGGCTGTACCGGTCACGAGGCGGGCGGGGCTGCGCATGGGAATCCTCCGGGCAGACGGATGTGTCCTCCCTCCGAGGTAACGGGTGATGCGGCCCGGCTGCACGCTGACGTTCGGTCAGCTTTCACCCGTACGGACCCGCTGACGAGCCCTTCGCCCCGGTTCCGTGCAGGTCGTGGCGCCGACGGAGGCGGCCGAAGGCGTCCGGTGCCGATCGGGTGACGCCTCCGCCTCCCGGGTGTGGCGTACGTCATATACATGGAGTTCCCGGGGGCGGGCAAACGCACCACACCCCCCACGGGACGGCAGCACCCCGCCGCCTCCGGCAACCGCCCTCACCGGCCCATCCCCCCCCGGGACCGGTGGGGGCGGTGCTATGTCTCCGCGTACCGCCGGCCCCTCATGCCCCATGGTTCGTCGCGGACCAGGTGATGTCCGGCGGGCGCACACGGCCGCACCTCGGTCCGCCCTTGTCGTCGGTCAGGCGCAGTCGGGCGGTGAGGTGTCCGGTCCGTGCGGAGGCCTCGACGACCTCCGGATCGATGTCGCCGATCATCAGCTTGGCGCGCCGGAACATGGTGAAGGTGCCGGAGGGGTCGACGGTGCCCCAGGACAGGTAGACGAAGTGCCCGCCGAGCCGGTTCTGGATGTACGGCCCCGAGATCTCGACGCCCTCGGCGGTGGAGACGGCCGTGCAGTCCAGGGTCCAGTCCGCACGCGGAGCGTCGCCCGGGTGCAGACCCAGCAGCTCGCCCGGCCGGTCCTTGCGCTGCACACCGACATGGATGTCGTCGAAACCGGCGAAGCCGGTGCCGGGACCGCAGGTGCGGCCCGGAAGATCTGAGGCTTCGATGTGGATCTGCATGGAGCCCATGGTCCCGTACCGGGACCCGCGGTCCGCGGCGAGTTCCCGGCCGCACCCCGTGAGAGGTCAGACCGCCTCGCGAGGAGCGTCCTCGTAGACCTGTCCGATCCGCGCCATCAGTTCCTCGTCGACCGTGAACGAGGTGCCGTCGATCTGCCGGACCGGTGCGATCCCCTGAGAATTGGTGAGGAACGCCGCGCGGTAGGCGCCCAGCCCCTCCAGCGTCACCGGCCGCCGCGCCGAGGGCCGTTCCGTCCGGGCGAGTCCCTCATCCAGCAGTGCCATCGTTATGCCGGTCAGGGCCGGGGCGTCAGGCCAGACCACCGATGCGCCGTCCCAGAAGCCGATGTTGGTGACCGACCCCTCGGTCACCACACCACCGGGCAGGGTCAGCAGAGCCTCGTCGAAGCCCGAACGCCCGGCCAGCTCCCTGTAGTACGTCTGGCCGAACTCGCCGGGGCGCTTGATGTGCGGCACGGACCGCGCGTAGGGGACCGACATCAGGCTCCTCGGTTCCCGGGCCATCCGCGCCGGCCCGCGTACCGTCACCATCGTGACCGTCTCCGCGGCGCCGGGCGGCATGAAGCCGTGCACCCGCACCGAAGCGTCCCGTATCCCGGCGGAGTCGAGTGCGTGCCCGATCAGCTCCCGTACCCGGTGCCCGGTGAGGGGCGGCCCGAACAGTTCGCGGTTCGCCGAGTCGAGCCGCTCCAGATGCAGGTCCAGGCCGCGCACCGTGCGATCCCTGACCTGCATCGCGGTGAAGTGGCCGTACCCGGCGAAGGCCGGGACGCGGAGGTCCTCCGCTGTGGCGGGGCGGCCGTCGAACTCGACGTACGCGGCGGGTGCGGGAATCGTCATGGTCCCACCGTATGCGGCCGCCCGACACGCTTGACCTCAACCTTGGTCGAGGTGTGAGGCTGCCGTGCATGGACCTCACCACACCTGTCCCTCCCACCCGTTCCGACGCCCCGCTGAAGGTGGCCGTCATCCTCGGCAGCAACCGCGAGGGCCGCTTTGGGCCCGTCGTCGCGGACTGGTTCCTCGGCCGGGCGGCCGGCCACCCCGGCATCGAGGCACGACCGGTCGACGTCGCCGAGACCGAACCGCCGGGCGCCCGCGATGCCGGCGGCGTCCCGCTACTGGCGTGGGCCGACGCCTTCGTCGTCGTCACCCCGGAGTACAACCACTCGTACCCGGCCCCGCTGAAGAGCCTCATCGACCGGCACTTCGCCGAGTGGCAGGCCAAGCCGGTCGCATTCGTGTCGTACGGCGGTGTCTCCGGTGGCCTCCGGGCCGTCGAGCACCTGCGCCAGGTCTTCGCCGAGCTCCACGCCACCACCGTGCGCGACACCGTCTCCTTCCACCGCGCCGGCGCGCTCTTCGACGACCGGGGCCGGCCCAAGGACCCGGGGCCGGTCGACGGCGCGGCCAAGCGGATGCTCGACCAGCTGGTCTGGTGGGGCCGGGCGCTGCGTGACGCCAGGACCCGGCACCCTTACGGCAGCTGACACCGGCGGGGCCGACAATCGAGTGACCGTGAACGCCGATGACGAGGAGGCCCGGGATGGCCGAGCCCACAGCCCGTCCGCGCCTGGGTCTACCTGGCCGCCTCCGTGACCCGTTCCCCGCGGACCGGCGGCACCCTGGTCCCCGACGGGAACTGGCTCACCCGGCGGCTTCCACCCGCACCGCGCACACCTTGAACTCCGGCATCCGCGACACCGGGTCGAGCGCCGGGTTCGTCAGCGAGTTCGCCCGGCCCTCGCCCGGCCAGTGGAACGGCATGAAGACGGTGTCCTGCCGGATCGACGAGGTGATCCTCGCCGGTGCCACCGCCCGCCCCCGCCGGGAGGTGACCGCGACCCCCTCGCCCTCGGCCACCCCGATCCGCTCGGCCAGCCGCGGATGCATCTCCACGAAGGGCCCCGGCGCCGCCGCGTTCAGCTCCGCCACGCGGCGGGTCTGCGCCCCCGACTGGTACTGCGACACCACGCGCCCGGTGGTGAGCACCACCGGATACGCGGCATCGGTCTCCTCCGCCGGCGGCCGGTGCGTGACGGGGACGAACCGGGCCAGCCCGTCGTCCGTCGCGAACCGCTCCAGGAACAGCCGCGGCGTCCCGGCGTGCGCCTCGTCCGGACAGGGCCAGAACACCCCGTCCTCCGCCGCGATCCGGGCGTACGTGATGCCCGCGTAGTCGGCCGGCCCGCCCGCCGAGGCGCGCCGCAGCTCGTCGAACACCTCCTCGGGTTCCGTCGGGAACCCCTTCCCGTGCCCCAGCAGTCCGGCGAGCGCGTTCAGCACCCCAAGGTCGCTGCGCACCCCCTCGGGCGGCATGACCGCCCGCTGCCGCAGCAGCACCCGGCCCTCCAGGCTGGTCGTCGTCCCGCCCTCCTCGGCCCACTGGGTCACCGGCAGCACCACATCGGCCAGCGCTGCCGTCTCGGAGAGCACCACGTCCGCGACCGCGAGGAAGTCCAGCGACCTCAGCCGCTCCTCGACGTGCCCCGCGCGCGGCGCGGACACGACGGGGTTGGACCCCATGACCAGCAGCGACCGTACGTCCCGCCCCAGCGCGTCCAGCAGCTCGTAGGCGCTGCGCCCGGGGCCCGGAAGGGTGTCGGGGTCGACGCCCCAGACCCCGGCCACATGACGGCGCGCGGCAGGGTCGGTGAGCTTGCGGTAGCCGGGCAGCTGGTCGGCCTTCTGGCCGTGCTCCCGGCCGCCCTGGCCGTTGCCCTGGCCGGTCAGACAGCCGTACCCGGACAGCGGACGGCCCGCCCGGCCGGTCGCCAGGCAGAAGTTGATCCACGCCCCGACGGTGTCCGTGCCCTTCGCCTGCTGCTCCGGCCCCCTGGCTGTGAGCACCATCCCGCCCTCCGCCTCGCAGAACATCTCCACGGCCGCGCGCAGCTGCGGCACGGGTACCCCGGTGAGGCGCTCCACCAGCTCCGGCCAGTGCGCCATCGCGCCCGCCCGCGCCTCGTCCCAGCCACGCGTGCGGGTACGGACGAACTCCTCGTCCACCCGGCCGTCCGCCACGACCAGGTGCAGCATGCCGAGCGCGAGGGCCAGGTCGGTGCCCGGCCGCGGGGCCAGGTGCAGGTCGGCCTGTTCGGCGGTCCTGGTGCGGCGCGGATCGATGACGATCAGCCGGCCGCCGTTCTCCCGCAGTCCGGTCAGGTAGCGCAGCGCGGGCGGCATCGTCTCCGCGAGGTTCGAGCCGACCAGGATCACGCACCCGGTCCGGGGGATGTCCTCCAGCGGGAACGGCAGCCCCCGGTCGAGGCCGAAGGCCCGCTGGTGCGCGGCGGCCGCCGACGACATGCAGAAGCGGCCGTTGTAGTCGATCTGCGACGTGCCCAGCACCACCCGGGCGAACTTCCCGAGGGCGTACGCCTTCTCGTTGGTGAGCCCGCCACCGCCGAACACCCCCACCGCGTCCGCGCCGTGCTCCGCCCGCGTCCCGCGCAGCCCCTGCGCGACGCGCTGCAGCGCCTCGTCCCAGCCGGCCGGCACCAGCTCGCCGCCGGCGTCGCGCACGAGGGGCCCGGTCAGGCGGACACCGGCGGCCAGCACGGCGGGCGCCGTGCGCCCCTTGCCGCACAGGGCGCCCCGGTTGACGGGGAACTCCGTGCGCTCGACGACCTCGACCACCCCGCCACCGGCGACGGGGCGGAGATTCATCCCGCACTGGAGCGCGCAGTACGGGCAGTGGGTGGACGTCTCGGTACGGGCCATGCGCCCAGCGTGCGAGCCGGGTATTACGACGACGGGTGCGTCCGGTTACGCCCCCGGTACGCGCCCCTCAGCCCGCCCCGCCCCCGGCGGTGAGGTCGTCGGCGAGCGCCTCCGTCACCCCGGGCTCCCGCGGGCCCAGGAAGTGCGGATCCGGCTCGAACACCGCGTCCAGGAGCGCCTTCCCCGCCGCGAAGACCTCCCGCGTCCCGCCGTAGTACCAGGTCACATCGTGTACGTCGTCGACCCCCACCCCGTACACGTCGATCCCGGCCGAACGGCACAGGGCGATCGCCCGCCGGATGTGGAAGCCCTGGCTGACCAGGACGGCCCGGTCGACTCCGAAGATCCGCTTGGCCCGGACGCAGGAGTCCCAGGTGTCGAACCCCGCGTAGTCGCTGACGATGCGCGCGCCCGGAACCCCGCGGGCGGTGAGGTACCTGCGCATGGCGTCCGGTTCGTCGTACTCCACGCGGCTGTTGTCCCCGGTGACGAGCACCACCCGCACCTTCCCCGACCTGTACAGCTCGGCGGCGGCGTCCAGCCGGTGCGCGAGGTACGGCGACGGCCTGCCCTGCCACAGCCCCGCCCCGAAGACCACGGCCACCTGCGCCGCCGGGGCATCGGCCGCCGTCCGTACCCGGGCGTCGGCCGAGGTGTGCAGCCAGGTCATGGGCGCCAGGGCCACCACGCAGGAGAGCATCAGCGCCTGCACCAGCCGCCGCTGCCCCCGCCGGGTTCCCGGCAGCCGCGGGAGCGTGGACGGGAGCCGCCTAGGTCCTCCCGCCCGCCGCAGCAGGGCCGCGAACCGCCCCGTCGTCCCCTGCCGCATGCGATGCCCCCCGCGCTCTTACCGAACCTTCCGGGGAAGGGGACGACCACAGGGCGTGCAAGGTTCGCCCGGGCGGTTGTGAACAGATCCTGACATCATGGAAGCGGGCGCCGTGAGGCCGAGGCAAACACCCGTCACCCGTGAGAAACGGTGCGGCAACGTCCCCCCGGCACGATCGATGCATGACGGAGCCGGCACCGGAACACCCCCGTGAAGCCCTGCCCCTCGACAGCACGGCGCAACTCCTGGCACGCATCACCTCCCAGCTCGGAACCCAGCTCAGCCTCGTCTCCCTGAACGGAACCCGCAGGCCCATGCACCGCACCCGCATCCCCGGCCCCACCCTGGTCGCCGTCGCGCACGGCAGCAGGGACCCGCAGGCCCTGCGCACCGCCCTGGAACTCCTGGACCGGGTACGGGAGCTGCGGCCCGGACTCGGCGTCCGGCTCGGCCACATCGAGCTCGACGAGCCCCTCCTGCCGGACACCCTGGCCGGGATCGGGCGGGGCGAGGCGGTGGTACTCGTGCCGCTGCTCCTCGGCCGCGGCCACCACGTCCGGCACGACCTGCCCCGGGCAGCCGCCGCGAGCGGCCTGCGGACCCGCGTCGCCGCACCCCTCGGACCGCACCCCCTCATCGTGGAGACCCTGTACGAGCGACTCGTCGAGGCGGGCTGGCGGGACGGGGACGGCACGAGCCGCAGCGCCGGAGTCGTGCTCGCCGCCGCCGGTTCGCGCGACCCCGACTCCGGCGTCGACGCCCGCCGCACCGCGGCCATGCTCAGCACGCGCCTGGGCGGGGTACCCGTCGTGCCCGCCTACGCCTCGGCCGCCACGCCCACCGTGCCCGCCGCCGTGCGCGCGCTGGCCGCCCGCGGCCGCCACCGGGTCGCCCTCGCCTCCTACTTCACGGCCCCCGGCCGCTTCGCGACCGCCTCGGCCGCAGCCGCCCCGGGGATCGCCGCCGCCCCGCTCGGCTCGCACCCGGCCATGGCGCGCCTCCTGCTCCACCGCTACGACCAGGCCCTGACCGCCGCGGCGCCCGCGCTCGACGCCCTCGCCCACGCGCCCCTCCTCGCCTCCGCCTGACCCCTCCTGTCAGCCCGGACGTCTACTGTCGGTGCATGGACGGTACGCACCACACCCCGGACACACAGGAGCGCGGCCCGTCGCCCTACGGCGCCGCCGACACCGAGCGCTGGGACACCGAGCCGGACAAGCGGCCCGGGCGCACCGCGTTCCAGCGCGACCGTGCGCGCGTGCTGCACTCCGCCGCCCTGCGCAGGCTCGCCGGCAAGACCCAGGTCGTCACCCCCGGCACCCGGGGCCACTCCTGGGACGCCAGCCCCCGCACGCGGCTCACCCACTCACTGGAGTGCGCCCAGGTGGGCCGGGAGCTCGGCGCGGCGCTCGGCTGCGATCCCGATCTCGTCGAGGCGGCCTGCCTCTCGCACGACATGGGCCACCCACCCTTCGGCCACAACGGTGAGCAGGCACTCAACGACTTCGCGTCGGACTGCGGCGGCTTCGAGGGCAACGCCCAGTCGCTGCGTCTGCTCACCCGCCTCGAACCCAAGCGCTTCGTGCGTGACCCGCGCAGCGGCGAACTCGTCAGCGTCGGGCTCAACCTGACCCGGGCGGCCCTGGACGCCGCCACCAAGTACCCCTGGGCCAGGGGCGCGCACCCCACGGACCCCGGCTCACCGAAGTTCGGGGTGTACGAGGACGACCTGCCGGTCTTCGAGTGGGCGCGCAACGGCGCACCGCAGGACCGCACGTGCTTCGAGGCGCAGGTCATGGACTGGTCCGACGACGTCGCGTACTCCGTGCACGACTTCGAGGACGGCCTGCACGCCGGGCACGTCGACCCGGGCTGTCTCTTCTCCGATCCGGAGCGCCGGGAGATCTGGGAGGTGGCCATCGGGCGTTACGTCCCGGCGGACACCGACCCGCAGGAGCTCGCCGAAGCCCTCGACCGGCTCACCGCCCAGGAATGGTGGCCGCACGGCTACGACGGCACCGCGGTCGCCCAGGCCCGTCTGAAGGACGCCACGAGCCAGCTCATCGGCAGGTTCTGCTTCGCCGCCGAGGCCGCGACCCACGAGCGCTACGGACCCGGGCGTCTCGGCCGTTACGGTGCCGAACTCGTCGTCCCGCGCTCCGTCCGCAACGAGTGCGCCGTACTCAAGGCCGTCGCGGACCGTTACGTCATGCAGCGCGCCGACCAGGAGGCCATCCGCGCCGATCAGCGGATCGTCATCGCCGAGCTCGCCGCGGCACTCACCGCCCGCGCGCCGGAGGGCCTGGAGCCGCAGTTCCACGCACTGTTCGCCACGGCCCCCAACGACCGGGCCCGCAAACGGGTTCTCGTCGACCAGATCGCCGCACTCACCGACGCCTCCGCGCGTTCCCTTCACCGGACGCTCACGGGCGCCCGGCAGACTGGACCATGACCGGGCCACCTGCCGGTGGCTTCGGCCCGATCGGGGCACACCCTCTTTCGTCATCACGCTGCGTGCGGGACGCTCGCAGGTGGTGGCGCCGCGCAGCACAGTACCGAGGAGGCATCAAGTGGTCGACGCACATCGGACGTTCGTCATCGTCGGCGGGGGACTCGCCGGAGCGAAGGCAGCCGAGACACTCCGGGCGGAGGGCTTCAGCGGCCGGGTGATCCTCATCGGCGACGAGCGCGACCATCCGTACGAACGGCCCGCCCTGTCCAAGGGTTACCTGCTGGGCAAGGAGGAGCGGGAGTCGGTCTTCGTCCAGGAGACCGCCTGGTACGCGGGCGCCGACATCGAGCTCCACCTCGGCCAGGTGGTCACCTCCGTCGACCGCGAGGGCCGCTCGGTGCAACTCGGCGACAACACCGTCCTCCACTACGACAAGCTGCTGCTCGCCACGGGCGCCGAGCCCCGCCGCCTGGACATCCCGGGCACCGAGCTCGTCGGTGTCCACCACCTGCGCCGGCTCGCCCACTCCGACCGGCTGCGCAACGTGCTCACCTCGCTCGGCCGCGACAACGGCCACCTGGTGATCGCGGGCGCCGGCTGGATCGGCCTGGAGATCGCCGCGGCGGCCCGGACGTACGGCGCGGAGGTCACCGTCGTCGCCCCGTCCCCGACCCCGCTGCACCACGTCATCGGCCCGGAGGTCGGCCAGATCTTCGCCGACGTCCACGCCGAGCACGGCGTCCGGTTCCACTTCGGCGCCCACCTCACCGAGATCACCGGCGAGGACGGCATGGTGCTCGCCGTCCGCACCGACGACGGCGAGGAGCACCCGGCCCACGACGTGCTCGCCGCGATCGGCGCGGCACCGCGCCTCTCGCTCGCCGAGGCGGCGGGGCTCGACATGGCGGCACGGGACCAGGGCGGCGGGGTCCTCGTCGACGCCTCCCTGCGCACCTCGGACCCGCACATCTACGCCGCCGGGGACATCGCGTCCGTGGACCACCCGCTGTTCGGCGGCCGGCTGCGCGTCGAGCACTGGGCGAACGCCCTGAACAGCGGACCGGCCGCGGCCAAGGCCATGCTCGGACAGGAGGTGACGTACGACCGGGTGCCGTACTTCTTCTCCGACCAGTACGACCTCGGGCTCGAGTACTCGGGCTGGGCGCCGCCCGGCTCCTACGACCAGGTCGTCCTCCGCGGGGATGCCGGCAAGCGCGAGTTCATCGCCTTCTGGCTGAAGGACGGACGGGTCCTCGCCGGGATGAACGTGAATGTGTGGGACGTCACCGAGAGCATCCAGAAGCTGGTCAGGGCCGCCCGGCCGGTCGACCCGGAGGCCCTGGGCGACCCGTCGGTACCCCTGGAGTCCCTGCTCTGACCCTCCGGCCCCGCCCCTTTGGGCAGGCGAGTCCCGCGACGGGACCGGCCCCCGCCGGCCGGTCCCGGACGGCCGGGCCCACCCGTAGACTTCACCCGTGGCAGGCAGGATCAATGACGACGACGTGAAGGCGGTCCGGGACGCGGTCCCGATCGACGCCGTCGTCTCCGAGTACCTCCAGCTCCGCAACGCGGGCGCCGGGAACCTCAAGGGCCTGTGTCCCTTCCACGACGAGAAGTCCCCCTCCTTCCAGGTCAGCCCCGGCAAGGGCCTGTTCCACTGCTTCGGCTGCCAGGAGGGCGGCGACACGATCGCCTTCGTGATGAAGATCGACCACCTCACCTTCTCGGAGACGGTCGAGCGCCTCGCCGCCAAGGCGGGCATCACCCTGCGGTACGAGGAGGGCGGCTACAACCCCTCCCACCAGCGCGGCGAGCGCATCCGGCTGGTCGAGGCACACAAGATCGCCGCCGATTTCTACCGCGAGCAGCTCAACAGCCCCGAGGCCGAGATCGGCCGGAAGTTCCTCGCCGAGCGCGGCTTCGACCAGGACGCGGCGGCCCACTTCGGTGTCGGGTACAGCCCGGCGGGCTGGGACCACCTCACCCGCTATCTGCGCGGCAAGGGCTTCAGCGACAAGGAGCTCATCAGCTCGGGCATCTCCCAGGACGGCCGACGCGGCCCCATCGACCGCTTCCGCGGCCGGCTGATGTGGCCGATCAGTGACACCTCCGGTGAGATCGTCGGCTTCGGCGCCCGGAAGCTGCGCGACGACGACAACGGCCCGAAGTACCTCAACACCCCCGAGACGTCGATCTACAAGAAGTCCCAGGTGCTGTACGGCATCGACCTGGCGAAGAAGGACATCGCGAAGGCGAGCCGTGCCGTCGTCGTGGAGGGCTACACCGACGTCATGGCCTGCCACCTCGCCGGGGTCACCACCGCCATCGCCACCTGCGGAACCGCCTTCGGCAACGACCACATCAAGATCCTCCGACGGCTCCTGATGGACAACGGCAGCGCCCGCGTGATCTTCACCTTCGACGGCGATGCGGCCGGACAGAAGGCCGCCCTGCGGGCCTTCGAGGACGACCAGAAGTTCGCCGCCGAGACCTACATCGCGATCGCCCCGGACAACATGGACCCGTGCGACCTGCGGCTGGCCAAGGGTGACGACGCCGTCCGCGACCTGGTCGAACCCCGTACCCCGCTCTTCGAGTTCGCACTCCGGCAGATCGTCGCCCGCTACGACCTGGAGACCCCCGCCGGCCGGGCAGCCGCGCTCGACGAGGCTGCCGCCGTCGTCGCGAAGATCAAGACGAGCAGCGTGCAGCGTGAGGTGGCCGTGCAGCTCGCCGGCTTCGTGGGCATTCTCGACCAGGAGTTCGTCGTCCACCGCGTGGGTCAGCTCGCCCGCTGGGCCCGCGACCGCGGCGAGCGCGGCCCGGCGCCGGGCACCGGCTCCAGGAGCGGCGGCCCGCAGCAGCAGGTCCATGCACCCAAGGCGCCCCCCGGCCCCGCGCTCAACCTCCGCAGCCCGGCCCACCGCACCGAGCGCGAGCTGCTCAAGCTCGCGCTGCAGAAGCCCTCCCTGGTGTCACCGGCCTTCGACGCCTACGGCATCGACGAGTTCACCGCCCCGCCGTACGCGGCGGTCCGCCAGTGCATCGCGGAGGCCGGCGGCGCCGAACAGGGCCTCGCCGAGACCCGCGAGTACCTGGTCGCCGTGCTGGACGCGGCGCCCGACGACACCGTACGCAGCCTCGTCACGGAGCTGGCCGTCGAGGTGTTCCACGGCAAGAGCATCGACGAGACGTACGCCGGCATGCAGCTCGTCCAGGTCCGCCTGCGCGCCGTCGACCGCAGGATCCAGGACGTCCAGGGCAGCCTGGCCCGCCTGGGGAGCAATGTGGCGCCTGACCACCTCGCCGCCGCGCAGAACGAGGTCTGGGTCCTCCAGCAGTACGCCCAGTCGCTGCGGAGCCACGGCGCCGACGCGCTCTGAGCCCCGATCAGCACCCCGTCACCCACCGGACGCAAAAAGTCACCGCACGCCCCTCGTGACAGCGGTGTGTCGTACCCCACACTGGGTGGCGGTGCCTGAGTCATCGGAGCGCGGCCGGTCCAACCAAGGGCGGACCCTCCATTCCCGCGATCCGGCAGCGATCACCTGGAGGCCGCCCCCGTGCAGACCCGGACCGTGCCGACCACGACCGAGCATGTCCCGGCGGTTCCCGCGCAGAACCGGGTCTCACGACACCCGGAGACGGCGGGCACGCCCGAATCGGTACTGGAGGAACCGGTGGAGACCCCCGGGCTCCCGGAGCCGCGGAGCCGTCCGGAGGCAGGTGGGCCGTCGTCCGACCTCTTCCGCCAGTACTTACGCGAGATCGGACGGATACCGCTGCTGAGCGCGGCCGAGGAGGTCGAGCTCGCCCGCTGCGTCGAGGCCGGGCTCTTCGCCGAGGAACGTCTCGCCGGCACCCCCGACCCCGACACCCGGCTCGCGGTCGACCTGGACCGCCTCGTGGTCATGGGGCGGATGGCCAAGCGCCGGCTCATCGAGGCCAACCTCCGCCTCGTCGTCTCCGTGGCCAAGCGCTACGTCGGCCGCGGCCTGACCATGCTCGACCTGGTTCAGGAGGGCAACCTCGGGCTGATCAGGGCGGTCGAGAAGTTCGACTACGCCCGCGGCTACAAGTTCTCCACGTACGCGACCTGGTGGATCCGCCAGGCCATGTCGCGCGCCCTGGCGGACCAGGCCAGGACCATACGGGTCCCTGTGCACGTCGTCGAGCTCATCAACCGGGTCGTGCGCGTCCAGCGCCGCATGCTCCAGGAACGCGGCTACGAACCGACCCCCGACGAGGTAGCGGCCCAGCTGGACCTGACCCCCGAACGCGTCGGCGAGGTCCTGCGGCTCGCCCAGGAACCCGTCTCCCTGCACGCCCCCGTCGGCGAGGAGGACGACGTCGCCTTCGGTGACCTCATCGAGGACGGCGACGCCGCGTCCCCCGTCGAGTCGGCGGCCTTCCTCCTGCTGCGCGAACACCTGGAGACGGTCCTCTCCACCCTCGGGGAGCGCGAGCGGAAGGTCGTCCAGCTGCGCTACGGGCTGGACGACGGCAGGCCCCGCACGCTCGAGGAGATCGGGAGGATCTTCGGCGTGACGCGCGAACGCATACGCCAGATCGAGGCCAAGACGCTCAACAAGCTGCGGGACCACGCCTTCGCGGACCAGCTCCGCGGCTATCTGGACTGAGCCCGGCCGGCTCAGTCGACCTCAGCCAGCGCCTGTGCGAACTGAGCCGCGTACAGCCGGGCGTAGGCACCACCGGCCGCCAGCAGATCGTCGTGCGTGCCCTGTTCGACGATCGAGCCGTCCTCCATCACCAGGATCACGTCGGCGTCCCTGATCGTGGAGAGGCGGTGCGCGATCACGAAGCTCGTACGGCCGTGCGCGAGCCGTGCCATCGCCTTCTGGATCAGCACCTCGGTCCGGGTGTCCACCGAGCTGGTGGCCTCGTCGAGCACCAGGATCACCGGGTCGGAGAGGAACGCCCGCGCGATGGTGATCAGCTGCTTCTCGCCCGCGCTGACCCCCGATCCCTCGTCGTCGATCACGGTGTCGTAGCCGTCGGGCAGCGTGCGGACGAAGCGGTCGGCGTGGGCCGCCCGCGCCGCCTCCTCGATCTCCTCCCGGGTGACCTCGCGCGAGGCGCCGTAGGCGATGTTCTCCGCGATCGTGCCGCCGAACAGCCAGGTGTCCTGGAGCACCATGCCTATGGCCGACCGGAGTTCGTCGCGCGTCATCCGCGCGGCGTCGACCCCGTCGAGGGTGATGCGGCCGCCCGTCACCTCGTAGAACCGCATCAGGAGATTGACCAGCGTCGTCTTGCCCGCGCCGGTCGGTCCGACGATCGCGACCGTGTGACCCGGCTCCACACTCAGCGAGAGGTCCTCGATGAGCGGCTTGTCCGGGTCGTACCGGAAGGACACGTTCTCCAGCGACACACTGCCGCGCAGCTCCGCGGGCCGCTCGGACAGCTCCGGGTCGGGCGCCTGCTCCTCGGCGTCCAGCAGGCCGAAGACCCGCTCCGCCGACGCGATGCCCGACTGCACCAGGTTCGCCATCGAGGCGACCTGGGTCAGCGGCATCGAGAACTGCCGCGAGTACTGGATGAAAGCCTGCACGTCGCCGATCGACAGAGTGCCCGACGCCACCCGCAGCCCGCCGACGACCGCGACCAGCACATAGTTCAGGTTGGACACGAACATCATCAGCGGCTGCATGATCCCGCTGTTGAACTGGGCCTTGAAGCCGGCCTCGTAGAGCGCGTCGTTCTGCTCGGCGAAGTCCCGCGCGGACTCCTCCTGCCGCCCGAACGTCTTGACCAGCGTGTGGCCGGTGTACATCTCCTCGATGTGGGCGTTGAGCGCGCCCGTGACCTTCCACTGCGCCACGAAGTGCGGCTGCGAGCGCTTTCCGATGCGCGTCGCGACGAACACCGACAGCGGGATCGTCACCAGCGCCACCAGGGCGAGCAGCGGCGAGATCCAGAACATCACGATCAGTACGCCGACGATGGTCAGCAGCGAGTTGATGAGCTGGCCCGTCGTCTGCTGCATCGTCTGCGAGATGTTGTCAATGTCGTTCGTCGCACGGCTGAGCACCTCACCGCGCTGCTGCCGGTCGAAGTACGACAGCGGCAGCCGTGCCAGCTTCGCCTGGAGGTCCTCACGCAGCTGGAAGACGACCCGGTTGATCACCCGGATCGAGACCCGCGTCGACACCAGCATCAGGAGCCCCGCACCGACGTACACCGCCAGCGCCACCAGCAGGACGTTGCCCACCGCACCGAAGTCGATGCCCCTGCCGGGAGTGAAGTCCACCCCGGACAGTACGTCCGCGAGCCCGCCGCTGCCCTTCTCCCGCAGACCTTCGACGGCCTGCTCCTTCGTCGTGCCCGCGGGTGTCTGCCGGCCGACGACCCCGGCGAAGATCAGGTCCGTCGCCGAACCGAGGATCTTCGGTCCCACCACGGAGAGCGCCACACTCAGCGTTCCCGCGCCCAGCATCAACGACAGCGAGGACTTCTCCTTGCTGAATCGTCTCAGCAGCCGCTTCCCGGACCCCTTGAAGTCCATGGACCTCTCGGTGGGTCCCATGGACATCATCCGTCCGCCCGGACCGGCCATCAGGCGGCCTCCGCTTCCGTCAGCTGGGAGAGCACGATCTCCCGGTAGGTTTCGTTTCCGTCCATGAGCTCGCGATGGCTGCCGGTCCCGACCACCCGGCCCTCGTCCAGCACCAGGATGCGGTCGGCGTCACGGATCGTGGACACCCGCTGCGCGACGATCACGACCGTCGCCGCCGCCGTCTCCTCCGAGAGCGCGGCCCGCAGTGCGGCGTCCGTCGCGTAGTCCAGCGCCGAGAAGGAGTCGTCGAAGAGGTAGATCTCCGGCCGCTGCACGAGCGTCCTCGCGATCGCCAGGCGCTGGCGCTGCCCGCCGGACACGTTGGTGCCGCCCTGCGCGATCGGCGCGTTCAGACCGTGTTCGAGCTCCTCCACGAAACCCTTCGCCTGCGCCACCTCCAGGGCGTGCCACAGCTCCTCGTCGGTCGCGTCCGGATTGCCGTACCGCAGGTTCGTCGCGACCGTCCCCGAGAACAGGTACGGCTTCTGCGGCACCAGGCTCACCGTCTTCGCCAGCAGGACGGGATCCAGGGTCCGCACGTCCGTGCCGTCGACGAGCACATCGCCGTCCGTCACGTCGAACAGCCGCGGCACGAGGCCGAGCAGCGTCGACTTCCCGCTGCCCGTCGACCCGATGATCGCCGTCGTCTCCCCGGGCCGAGCCACGAGGTCGACCGTCCGCAGCACCGGCTCCTCGGCGCCCGGGTAGCGGAACTCCGCGCCCCGTATCTCCAGATGGCCGTGCTTGAGCAGCTTCGTGACCGGGGCGCCCGGCGGCACCACGCTCGACTCGGTGTCCAGGACCTCCTGGATGCGCTCCGCGCAGACCTCCGCGCGCGGCACCATGATGAACATGAAGGTGGCCATCATCACGGCCATGACGATCTGCATCAGATACGCGAGGAACGCCGTCAGCGCCCCGATCTGCATCCCGCCGCTGTCGATCCGGTGCGCACCGAACCAGACGACGGCGATCGACGACAGGTTCACCACCGTCATCACGGTCGGGAACATGAGGGCCATCAGGCGGCCCGTCGACAGCGCCACGTCCGTCAGCTCGGTGTTCGCGCCCCGGAAGCGCCCCTCCTCGTAGTCGTCCCGTATGAAGGCGCGGATGACCCGGTTGCCGGTGATCTGCTCGCGCAGCACGCGGTTCACCGTGTCCAGCCGCACCTGCATCGTGCGGAACAGCGGACGCATCCGCCTCACGATCAGGCTCACCGAGATGCCGAGGACGGGCAGCACCGCCAGCAGGACGCCCGACAGCGGGACGTCCTGGCCGAGCGCCAGGATGACGCCGCCGACGCACATGATGGGCGCCGACACCATCAGGGTGAAGGCCAGCAGGACGAGCATCTGGACCTGCTGCACGTCATTGGTCGTACGCGTGATCAATGAAGGAGCGCCGAACCTGCCGACCTCACGTGCGGAGAACGACTGCACCCGGTCGAAGATCGACGCCCGCACCTCCCGCCCGAGCGCGGAAGCCGTCCTGGCGCCGTAGTACACCGCCCCGATGTTGCAGACGACCTGGAGGACGCTGACGGCGACCATGACCGCGCCGTACCGCAGGATGTAACCCGTGTCGCCTCGCACGACACCGTTGTCGATGATGTCCGCGTTGAGACTGGGCAGGTAGAGGCTTGCGGAGGTCTGCAGGAGCTGGAGCAGGACCAGCAGCAGGATCGGCTGTCTGTACGGACCCAGGTAGGTCCGCAGGATTCTTATGAGCACACGAGTCTCTCGGAGTCGGCGAAGGGCAGAGGCCGATCCATACTCCGGTACGCCGCGCCGCGGCGGCCAACGGTTTTCCTCAAGGCCAGGTCAAATCCCGGCCGTTGCCCTCAGCCGGTCGTGTCGAACGCCCCGGGGTGGAGCTGGTCCCGGGTGGCCTCGTACTGCTGACGTACCGCGCGGCCCACGTCGAGCTCATCTCCCGGCTCCAGCACCTGCGCCGCGGCGCCGTGCCAGGCCGGGGGAGTGCGGGGGTCGAGCGTGCCCTGCGAGACCCCGAGCGCCCACGCCGCCTGCCGGGCGGCCCCCAGTGCCCCGTACTGCGCGGGCTGCGGCACGACGACCTGCGTGCCGAACAGCGCGGGTGCCAGCGCCTGCACGGCGGGCAGTTCGGCCGCCGCACCCAGCAGGAACACCCGCCGTACCTCCACGCCCCGGCCGCGCAGCACGTCCAGCGCGTCGGCCAGCGAGCACAGCATGCCCTCGAAGGCGGCCCGCGCCAGGTGCTCGGGCTTCATCGACTCCCGCCGCAGCCCGCTCAGCGTGCCGGCCGTGTGCGGCAGATGCGGGGTGCGCTCACCCTCCAGGTACGGCAGCAGCACCAGCCCCGAGGCGCCCGGTGTCGACTTCAGAGCCAGCGCGGACAGTTCGTCCAGCCCGTCCACGTCCAGCATCTCGGCGGCGCCGCGCAGCGCGCGCACGGCGTTGGACGTGTGCACCACCGGAAGGTGCATCCCGGTCGCGTCGGCGAAGGACGTGATCATCCCCGTCGGGTCCGCCAGCGCCTCGTGGTGCACGGCCATCACCGACCCCGAGGCCCCGAGCGAGACCACCGCGTCCCCCACGGCCACGCCGAGCCCGAAGGCCGCGGCCATCGTCTCGCCCGTGCCCGCCGAGATCAGCAGCCCCTCCGGCGTGGTGCCGGCGGACTCGGCGGGGCCGAGCACCTCGGGCAGCGCGGCTTGACGGCCGAGTGCCAGCTCGACGAGATCGGGGCGGTAGGACCCGGAGCCGGCGGACCAGTAACCGGTCCCGGACGCGGCACCCCGGTCGGTCGTACGACGGGCCGGACGGCCCAGCAACTGCCACACCAGCCAGTCGTGCGGCTGGAGGACGGAGGCGACCCGCTGCGCGTTCTCCGGTTCGGTCCTGGCCAGCCAGCGCAGCTTCGCCACCGGCTGAGCGGACCGGGGCACGGATCCGACGGCCTCCGCCCAGGCCTGCCGCCCTCCAAGCCCGTCGATCAGATCGGCCGCGGCTGCCTGCGCCCGCCGGTCGTTGCCGAGCAGCGCCGGACGTACGAGATTGCCCTGGCCGTCCAGCGGCACCAGACCGTGCTGCTGCGCGGACACACCGATGGCCTGAACGCCTTCGAGCAGCCCTCCGGAGGCTGCCTCACCGAGTGAGAGCAGCCACGCCTGCGGATCCACCTCGGAGGCCTTGGCCTCGATGGGATGCGCGGCGTACCCCTGCCGCAGCACCGCACCGGTGTCCGCGTCGCAGACGACGATGTGCGTGAAGGCGGATGAACTGTCCAAGCCGGCGACTATGCCCATACCCAAGATTCTGCCGCACCGGCGGCCCTTTCCCGTACCGGGCGGGTGCCCGGTACGGGAAAGGGCCTCAGGTGTTGGTCGTGCCCCAGTCGTCGCTGCCGTTCTGGCCGCTGCGCTCCTTCAGCGAACGCACCCGGTCGGAGACGGAGACGGGCACCCTGTCCCCCACCTTCTCGCTCACCGAGTGGTACGCCTTGCCGGCGAACTCCCGGCCACCGTGCGCGGCGGACTCCGCCGCGTTGCGCACCGCCGGATTCTCGGCGAGCCGCTGCGCCGACTTCTTCAGCTGCTCGTAACGCTCGCGCCCGGCTCGCGTGCCGAGCACGTAACCGAGGGCCACTCCGGCGATGAACGTGAGCCGGTACCGCATGGCTGCCACCCTTCCTTCGCTCCGTGCGACATGTGCTGCCCGCCTACCCGCGCACACCCGAGATCACCCCGGGACATACCGATTGGCGGAGCACCCCCCTGCTTGCGCTAATGTATGTGTCGCAGCGAACGCGCGCCGCTCGGCAGCCGCCAGGCAGGTACGATTCGAGGCAACGCAGCAATCCCCTGTAGCTCAATTGGCAGAGCAGCCGGCTGTTAACCGGCAGGTTACTGGTTCGAGTCCAGTCGGGGGAGCGCGATCCCCTGTAGCTCAATTGGCAGAGCATTCGGCTGTTAACCGGAGGGTTACTGGTTCGAGTCCAGTCGGGGGAGCGGAACGGAAGAGGACCCTTCGGGGTCCTTTTTCGCGTGGCCGCGCGAGGCCGCCCGTGACTCTTTCGGGGTGATTTCGCGACGTCCGGAACCGGGCAGCACGCAGCCAGGTCTTCATGGTCACGCGAAGCCGACCATCCGCAGCAGGAGATCGTATGACCGGCTATGCTGCGGCAGACGGCGCGCACACGTGTACGCGCCACGCCGATACGGGGCGGTAGCTCAGCCGGTTAGAGCAGCGGACTCATAATCCGTCGGCCGTGGGTTCGAGTCCCACCCGCCCCACCGAGCGTCCCCAGGCAGAATCGTTCTGACCTGGGGAAACGTGGATTTCGCGGCGGTTTCCCGTGCGGTACTAGCCGCACGCCGTGCGGTACTGACCTACTGTTGCAGCGTGTCAGCGCACTTCAGATGCGTCTGACCTGGCTTTTTACGGCGGTTGTCTCAGAGAGCGTCGTGGATCGCTCCCACGGCCGCCTGAACGGCGAGATGTCCTGGTCACTCATGCCTCCCGACTCGTAAGGATGAGCGGGTACCGGCGGCTCGTTCTGTGGAGCGCGTGGCCGGTTCCGGGTGTACGGAGCGTCCGCCGTCGAGCGATGGTGACTGTGGCGTCCCACGTGACCAAGCCCTACTAGAGCCTCGCCGTCGGGTTCGCTGAAGCGGGGCGTGGCCCCGGCAGAGAGCGCCGGGGCCACGGATGGCGCGTCAGCTGATGGCCTGGTAGCCGGTCCAGCCGTCACTCACCTTGGTGAGTGCTCCTGTGCCAGTTCCTAGGTCGTTGTAGCTCCACAGTGCGTTGTCGCTACGTGTGAACCACACGTCGAACCCTCCAGGGTTGCTGTCGAAGTTGCTGGGGGACGTGATCATTGGAACGCCGGTGGCGGAGAAGTTGGTGCCGACTCTGATCTGGGTGGACTGGTCGGCAAGGCCGTCCCCATCGGGACCTGCACCACGGTGGACGAACAGTTCGCCGGTTGTGCGGTTGCGGGACCCGAGGTCGACGCGCCCGTCGTTGTTGGTGTCCCCTGGGGCGAACAGGTCGTGGTCCTCCCAGCCGTCAGGGCCGATGAGGATGGGCTCGCGGTAGGAGTCAAGGCGGAAGTCACGGCTGCCGTAGTACAGCCAGAGAAGATCTCCCTGTTTGACCAGGAGATCTGGGTAGCCGGCAATGTCAATGGTGCCGTCTTCGTCGACATCGAGCGGTCCGTCGACGTCCCCGATGGCCAGGATCTGGTCGGCGTTGCTCCAGTGATTGTTGGCGGGGTCGTAGACGCCCAGTTCCTGGGCCTGCTCGCCGGTGACGCAGTCGGCACAGGCGTAGCCGTTGCCGTTGTTGGGATGCATCCACAGGTGGCTGGTGCCGGCGTCGTTGCGCAGGCTGATGAGGTCTTCGTAGCCGTCGTGGGTCCAGTCGCCGCGGTGGCTGATCTTCGCGTCGGTGAGGTTGAGATCATTGGAGCGGAAGGCAGCTTTGGTGACGGTGCCGTCGCCGGCGCCGAAGAAGGGGAAGAGGGTGCCTGCTTGGTCGACGGCCCACAGGTCGGCGTTGCCGTCGCCGTTGAGGTCGCCGGGCTTGTCGGGGGTCGTGGGGCCGTTGGCGTAGAAGAGGTAGGTGGTGGTGTCGGAGTAGTTGCCGACCTTGTCGAGGCTGCGGACGTAGAGCTGGTTGGCGCCGGCGACGGTCGGCGTGAGCTTCAGCGAGACGGATCCGCCGGATGTGCTGGGGGCGGCGGTGCGGCGGGTGGCGTCCCAGTCACTCCAGTACTCGTACTTGGTGACGTCGGCGACGCCGCCGCTGGTTATGGTGAAGGTGCCCTCGGAGCGGACGGTGCCGGTGGTGGCGGGCCAGCCGTTGCTGCCGTCGGGGAACTGGCTGGAGGCGACGCCGGGCGGGGTGCTGGGGCGGTTGGGGTCGAACACGAAGCGGCAGCCGGGTGCGCCCGTGGTCGGTGTCCAGTCGGCGTACAGGGAGCCGTCGGTGGTCTGGGCCTTCCAGGAGAAGTTGCCGTTCGCGGTGGTCAGGTAGGGCTGCAACTGCGCCTTGGTTACCTTGAGCTTGGCCACTGTCCCGGAGGAGACTGAGACCGTGGTGTCGACGATCAGTTTGCCGTTGGGGTCGTCGTTGGGGTGGTGGCCGGTGGGCCACAGGTGGAACTTGACCTTGACGGTGCCGCCGTCCTTGTCGCTGCCCTTGGCGGTCAGGTAGATGTCGGTGTTGCCGATCAGTCCGTACGGGGCGGTGTCGCCGCAGCCCTTGGTGTTCTTCGTGCTGGGGATGGTGTCCAGGGCGCTGGCAGCGTCCGGGACGGTGTTGTAGGTGGTGGACAGCACTGCGGACTTGGCCTCGAACCGCTTGTAGGCGAGTTTGTCGCTCTCGGTAGCTGCCTGAAGGCCGAGGGTGAGGTTGTTCCACTTACTGGAGGCGGCCTGCTTGGTGCCAGCGGTTGCGTTGAAGGCGAGACTGCCGGCCGGGCAGGAGGAGGAGTAACCCTTGGCGTCGCTGACCGCAGCCAGTTCCGCATACCACGAGGGCTGCTTAGACCAAGTGGTGGAGGAGCTGATGGAGCCGGTGCGCCAGAGCTGCACCTCGCGATGGGTGCAGGAGTACGAGTAGCTGTTCTTGATCTTGAAGGTGGAGCTGGAGATCACCTTGTTGGTGTTCCACAGGTTGTTGGTGTCCATCCGGAAGAACGACCTGGAGGTGCCGTCACCGGGGTTGCCGACCCGGGCGTAGGAGGTGACCTTGTTGCCGTCGCCTTCGTCCCAGCCGTTGCCGTTGTAGAACGCGGTCGACGGTGCACCGCTGTAGGCGATGGTCCACGCTTCGCGTGACCCGGACACCGCCGGGTCGATGTACACCGGGTAGGTAGTGTCGGCTCCCTTGAGGATGTCGGTGTCGGGTGTCAGGGACAAAGAGTCCGTGTCTAGCTCGACACCCACCGTGCCCTCCCTGGCGCCCATGGGTGCTTCGAACTCGTGGGTCGGCGGGGGAGGGGCCGGTTCGCTGCTGCGCGCAGCCGGGGGCTGGCTGCTGTCCCACATCATCGGCGTCGGAGCGGTGAAGATTTCCTGGCCGGCGGGGTTGAGAGCGCGGAGGTTGCCGTGATCGTCTGCCTTCACGTTCAACCCCTCGGTTTCCAGGGGAAGTTCGATCTGCGCGAGCGCGGGGTTGGCGGCGGCCTTCTCGTTGTGTACGACGAGGAGCTGGCCGAATCCGGCGGTGCCGGCCTTGAGTTTGAGGTCCACGTCCTCAAGGACGTTCCGGTACACGACCGTGTCCCCGTCCATCTGTGGCGTGGGGAGCTTGCCGGGCCAGGACCAGGACATGCTCCGTCCGTCACGGGTGACGGTCGCCAGCGGCCCCTCGCCACCGCCGGAGAACGTCACGCCCACTTCTGTGGCCTTCGTGGACAGAGTGCCGTCGGCGTTGCGCACCAGCCCGGTGTCGATGTCGACCAGTTTGCCGCCCTTGCGGACGCGCTGGGCGAGTGCGTACTGGTCGGTGGTGAACGACCCATCCGGGTTCGCGAAGGTCTCGGCAGTCTCCGTGCGGTGTGACAGCACCTCGACCGGATCGCCGGACTCGGCGGCTTCCGCGAGCGCCCGCGTCTCCTCGGCGGTCTGCCCCTGGGCGACGGGGCTGACGGGCTTCTCGTCGGCGGCTGCGGGTGGTGTGTAGAGCAATGAGGAGGTCAGGCCCAGCGTCAGAGCCGCGGGCACAGCCCAAGAGCTGGTCCATCTGAGTTTGTGTCGGCGCATCTTCTTCACATTTCCTTCGCAAGATAATGCGGTGGCTGATGGGCTGACACCCAAGCGCTCAAAATGGTTGTACGGCTCGAAGAAATCGCCAGAATGTTCCTTGATATGTCCTTAGTGGACCTTGCCCGCCTCTGCCCTGATCCCGCATTATTCACAGTTCACCGGTGTTGCTTACGCGGCCAGAAGGTGACAAAAAACCAGATTCATCCTTACGTCAGGTCAAGGTGGTTTCCCGCTCGCTGAATTGATAACGGATTGATCAACTCTCGATCTTCGGCTTCCTTGAAGGCTGCAGTCCAGTGTTACGTTCACGACCGTTATTCATGTTGTGTGGATTCTGTGGGGGGATCTGTGTCCGCGATGCGCCGTGGTGCGTTTCGTCGTCCGGTGAGAGCGCTGGGCAGGCGTATGCGAGTCATTGCTCTGCTGCTGGTGGCCTATCTGCTGGCCGGACTGCTGGGCGGCCCGATCGCCGCGGCGGCCGAGTTGGAGCTGCACAAGCTGCAGCAGCAGGATCCGGTCCCCGTCTCCACGATCAAGGGCAAGGAGCTCAACAAGCCCGACGAGACCGTGAAGCACCCGTTCAAGCCGGACACCAAGGCGACGTGGCCCACTGCCGGCAACGCCACCGTTCAGGTGGCCAAGGTCGCTGGGAAGCAGCCTCGGGTGAAGGCCGGATCGATCCCGGTCGCTGTCCGGCAGGGCAAGACCGCGCGCGCGGTCACGGCCACCCCGCAGCAGGCACAGGTGCAGGTCCTCGACCGAAGCGCCGCACAGGCGGCGGGCATCGACGGCGTCCTGGTCGCGGTGCAAGGCCACGGAACGGACCAGGGCAAGGGGGCGCTCGGCCTGACCTTGGACTACTCATCTTTCGCCGGGGTCTATGGCGGTGACTGGGCCTCGCGCCTGGTGCTGCGCGAGGTGCCCGCGTGCGCGCTGACCACGCCCGGCGCCAAGGGCTGCGCGCCGGGCAAGACGCTGCGTTCGCACAACGACCCCAAGAACATGATGCTGTCGGCCGATCTGACCACCCAGGTCAGCGCCGAGTCCGCTGCCGAAGCAGGTCAGCCGGTGCAGCAGGCATCTCCCGCCAGCCGCACCCGCACCGTAGCCGACGGTGCCACGCTGCTTGCCGTGACCGCCGCCCCCTCCGGCGCAAACGGCGACTTCACCGCCACCTCCCTGTCCCCGTCGGGCAAGTGGAACGCCGGCGGTTCCTCGGGCGCGTTCTCCTGGACCTACGCGATGGACACGCCGTCCGTCCCTGGGGGCCTTACACCGGACCTGGGTCTGTCGTACTCCTCGCAGGCTATCGACGGGCGCACCGCGGCGACGAACAACCAGGCCAACTGGGTCGGCGACGGCTGGTCGTTGTCGCCTGGATCCATCGAGCGCCGGTACGTGTCGTGCCAGGACGACAAGTCCGGCGGGAACAACCCGCCGAACAAGGTCGGCGACCAGTGCTGGAAGAAGGACAACGCCACCCTGTCGCTCGGCGGCTCCTCCAGTGAGCTGGTCAAGGACGATGCGTCGGGTGTGTGGAGGAAGAAGGCCGATGACGGCACGCGGGTGGAGCTGCTGAAGAACTCCGCCCTGGCCAACGGCGACAACGACAACGAGTACTGGAAGGTGACCGCGCCGGATGGCACCCGTTACTACTTCGGCTACAACCGGCCCAACGGCTGGGCGACGGGCAAGGAAGAGACCAACTCGACCTGGACGGTACCGGTGTTCGGCAACCAGTCCGGCGAACCCTGCCACGCGACCGCGTTCAAGGACTCCTGGTGCCAGCAAGCCTGGCGCTGGAACCTCGATGCGGTGATCGACCCGCACGGCAACGCCATGACGTACTACTGGGCCAAGGAGTCCAACTCCTACCAGCGGGCCATCGACGCCGAGTACAAGGGAACCCTCACCCCCTACACCCGCGGCGGGTACCTCAAGCGCATCGAGTACGGGCTGCGCGACTCCAACTTCTACGGCCAGCCCGCCGCAAAGGTCGACTTCACCGTCGCCGAACGCTGCCTGACCACCGAATCGTTCGACTGCGCCGCGGACAAGCTCACCGAGACGAACGCCGAGAATTGGCCGGACATACCCTTCGACCAGATCTGCAAGACCGGCGACAAGTGCGAGGGCAACTCTGCCGCGTCGTACTTCACCCGTAAGCGTCTGACCGGAGTGTCCACCTCCGTGTGGAACGCCGGCGCCTATCAGAAGGTGGATTCCTGGGCTCTGACCCAGACCTTCCCCTCCACCGGCGACGGCACCGACCCGCCTCTGTGGCTGGCCTCGATCGCCCGCACCGGACACAGCGCCGGCACCGCGATCCCCCTGCCGAAGACCACCTTCCAAGGCGTGCAACTCCCTAACCGCGTCGCCGGCGCGGTCGATGCGGTGCCCGCCTACAACCGCTACCGCGTCTACAAGATCGGTACCGAGACTGGTGGCTCGATCGGCATCACCTACTCGGCGCAGGACTGCTCGAAGACCAGCCTGCCCACAGCGTCGTCGAACACCAGGCGCTGCTATCCGGTGATGTGGTCGCCGCCGGACGCACCGATCGAGGACTATGAGCCCTATCAGGACTGGTTCCACTCCTACGTGGTCACCCAAGTCCTCGAATCGGACGACACCGCCGGATCCCCGGTCAAGCGCACCGACTACTCCTACCTGGGCGGTCTCGCCTGGGCAAAGGAAGACGACGAGTTCACTAAATCCAAGCACCGCACCTACGGCGACCGCAGGGGCTACGAACGCGTCCAGATCCGCACCGGCGACCCCGCCGAGGGCACCCAGACGCTGAGTGAGACGCGCTACTTCCGCGGCATCGACGGCGCAGAGGTCGCCGATGGTGAAGGCAACGAGGTCACTGATCACGAGGCCTATGCGGGTATGACCCGCGAGGAATCCACCTACAACGGCTCGGGCGGCGCCCTGCTGTCGGCCACCAGCTTCACCCCGTGGCGCTCGTCGGCAACCGCTACGCGCTCCCGCTCGGCAGACAGCCTCCCTGCGGTGTACGCCTACCAAACCGGCACGCAGAAGGACCAGAGCCGGGAAACGGTCACAGGTGGTGGCCTGCGACGCACGGAGACCGTCCGGGAATTCGATTCCTACGGCATGGTCAAGTCCGAATCCGAGACCGGGGACACAGCCAAGTCGGGCGATGAGCAGTGCACCACCACGACGTACAACCGCAACCTGGACAAGAACCTCCTCTCGGCCGTCGCCGAAACCAAGACGGTGGCCAAGTCCTGCGGAACGACACCGAGCCTGCCCGCTGACCTCATCAACACCACTCGCACCTACTACGACAACGCCACCGCCCTGGACACCATCCCGACCAAGGGTGACGTGACCCGCCAGGACGAGAACGACGGCGCCGGCACCGGCTTCATCACCGTCTCCAAAACCGCGTACGACTCCTACGGCCGTCAGACCGAGGTGACCGATGCCGCCGGAGCGAAGACCACCATCGGCTACACTCCCGCCACCGGCCAGGCACCGACGGAAATGGTCACCACGAACAACCTCGACCACACCACCAAGGTGACCACCGACCCCCGGCGCGCACTGCCGACCGCGACAATCGACGCCAACGGCAAGCGCAGCGACGTGGAGTACGACGCGCTCGGCCGTACCCTCAAGGGATGGGGCCCGGGCTGGACCAAGGCCGCCCACCCCACGCAACCCGCGGCCGAGTTCACCTACCGCATCTCCACGACCGAGCCGAACGCGGTGACGAGCAAGGTCCTCAACCACCAGGGCGCCTACGACACCTCGTACGCCCTCTACGACGGCATGATGCGTCCGCGCCAGACCCAGACCGCGGCCATCGGCTCCTCCGGCAACCGTCTGGTGACCGAGACCCGATACGACACCCGCGGCCAGGTCTGGAAGACCTACGGCACCTACTTCGCCACCGGCGCGCCCTCGGCCACCCTGGTGGGCGGCGACGACTCCAAGGTGCCTGCCGGGTCCGAGACCAAGTACGACGGAGCAGGGCGCGCCACCGAAATAGTCTCGCTGAAGTTCGGCGACGAGACCAAGCGCACGGTGACCCAGTACGCGGGCGACCGCACGACCGTGATCCCGCCCACGGGAGGGACCGCCACCACCACGATCGTGGACGCGCTCGGCCGCAAGACCGAAGCACGCGACTACACCAATGCCACGCGGACCGAGTTCCTGGCTACCCGCTACGAGTACGACACCCACGGTCAGCTGGCGAAGATGACTGACCCGGCAGGCATCAGCTGGACCTGGACCTTCGACGCCCGCGGCCGTCAGATCGAGGCGAACGACCCGGACAAGGGCACCAGCAAGACCACGTATGACAACGCCGACCGCCCGGTCAAGAGCACCGACGCACGCGACGTCGAGCTCACCACGATGTACGACGAACTGGGCCGCCAGAAGGAACTGAAGCAGGGCTCGACCGTCCGCGCCTCGTGGGCCTACGACAGCGTGGCCAAGGGGCTGCCCGCATCCAGCACGCGCTATGTGGACGGCAAGGCGTACACCACGAACATCGACTCCTACAACGACCGAGGCCAGCCCACCTCCTCCACCACCACGGTGCCGGACGGGGCAGCGGCCGGCACCTACACCTGGACGTTCGGCTACAACCAGTACAACGGCATCCAGGAATGGGTGAAACACCCCGCCATCGGCGGCCTGCCCTCCGAGCGCCAGACCACGGTCTTCGGCCAGGGCAACCTGCCCGACACCACCGTCGCGGGCTCCGTCACGCTGGTCAACGACACCAGCTACGACGTCTACGGACGCCAGATCCGCGCCGAGTACGGCACCTTGGGGCAGAAGGTGTACCGCACCCAGGAGTTCGACGAGCACACCAGCCAGCTCACCCGCTCCACCATCGACGGCGACAAGGCCCTGCGCGTGGAGGACACCCGCTACGGCTACGACCCGGCCGGCAACGTCACCCGCATCTCCAGCACCTCCGGCCAGGACGCGGCCGCGGTCACCGACACCCAGTGCTTCGCCCTCGACGCCCTGCGCCGCATGACCGAAGCCTGGACCGCCAAGACCTCGACCGACACCTGCGCCGCGGCCCCATCGGTGAACACGGTGGGTGGCCCGGACGGGTACTGGCACTCCTACACCTACGACGACGCGGGCAACCGCACCAAGGAAATCCAGCACACCATCGGCAGTGGCACGGACATCACCCGCACCTACACCACCGGCAAGGCCGGCGACGCCCGCCCGCACGCGCTGCGCTCGGTCGCCACCGCCGGCGGGCCGGACAGTGGCAAGACGGAGTCGTTCAGCTATGACGAGGCCGGCAACACCGCTAAGCGCAGCGGCGGCACGAGCGCCCAGGACCTGACCTGGGACCCGGAAGGCCAGCTCGCCAAGATTGTCCAGGACGGCAAGACCACCGAGTACCTTTACGACTCGGCAGGTAACCGGATGCTCGCGAAGAACGCAGACGGCTCCACCACCGCCTACCTGCCCGGCGGTAACGAGCTGAAGGTGACCTCCACCGGGGCGAAGACCGCCACCCGCTACTACACGCACGGCGGGGAAACCGTCGCTGTCCGCACCAGCGCCGGCTTCCAGTTCCTCTTCGCCAACCAGCAGGGCACCGCGCTGATCGCCGTGACCATGGGCGCGGCCCAGACGGTCACCCGTCGCAAGCAGCTCCCCTTCGGCGGCCAGCGCGGCACTACCGGCAGCAGCTCCTGGCCGGGCGACCGCGGCTTCGTCGGCGGCACGAGTGACCCGACCGGCTACACCCACCTCGGTGCCCGCGAATACGACCCCACCCTGGGCCGCTTCCTCTCCGTCGACCCACTCCTGATCCCCGACGATCCCACCCAGCTCAACCCGTACGTCTACGGCAACAACAACCCCGCCACCTTCGCCGACCCCACCGGCGAGGCATACGAGGAATGCGTCAGCGGGCAGTACAACTGCACCTACGGCAAGGGCGGCACCGGAGACGTCAAGAAGGTCAGCTTCGGTAAGAACTACGAGAAGGAAACCCGTGCCCGCGGGGGCAAGGTCTCCAAGAACTACTACGCACAACAGGTCACCGGTCGCCAATACACCTACACCAAGGGAAAGGGCATGAGCACTCGGTACTCCGATGCCGAGTACCGGAAGGCGCAGAAGCTCCGTGAGGAAAGGGAACTGAAGCACCGGCAGTACCTGAACAAGCGCGAAGCAGAGCTCGAAGCCCTGCGAAACCCGCCACCGCCCGAGGATAAGCCCTGGTATGAGGGCCTCTGGGAAGGCACCAAGGAGACGTTCGGCACCTGGGACGGATGGAAGAACCGGGTACTGCCAGCCGCTGGCTTTGTCACCTGTGTCGTAGCATCTGCCGGAGTATGTGCAGCGGCAGGGGTAGCCGTCGTGGGAGCCACATTCTTTGGCGATGGCATAACAACTGGAAGTTGGAACTACGCAGCTGCCGGTAAAGGCCTGCTATGGACTGCCGCTGGCGCGGGGGTTGCACGGGGTCTTGCTGGAAGTTGGCGAGGATCAGCTTTCGTTGGGCGCACACGAGTCCAGACGGTCTATCAAGCCGAGAATGTCACCATTTACGGTTACAGGAAGACGGTCGACGGGGGGGCAACGCAGGCGAACATGAGCCTGAACCTCGGAAATTCGCTGACCTTCTGCGGCGTGGGCGCGTCGAGCCCAGGCGCAGGGCCTGGATGGTGCTGATTATCGAAACCTCGACAGAGAGAAGAGAGATGCTGGCAAGGATCGGACGTCCAACTGTGCTCCGGAGACGCTCGTGGCCGATCCTGTTCGGAATCGCTACCGTGGCACTCGGTATCGGGATGGCCGCAGCTGTGTACAAAGTAACCTCGGTTAATGGATTCCGTAGCGGATGGCAAGGGATCCCGATCTTCCTTGCCATCGCGGGAATTCTTGGGAGGATCGCAAGCTGCAAGGTGGTAATGCGCGACGGATCGCTCATGGTGGTGAATCCTCTTCGGACTCATGTTGTGTCGAAGGATTTCGTGCACAGTGCAGCGGTAAATGACGATGGCACGCTAGAGGTTCGCCTTACAGGGGGAGATGCGCTTTCGTCCTTCGCGTTCGGCGGGTCCCTTGTAGATCGCTTTCGCGGGACGAGTGATGCTGCAGCGGTCGCTGTCAATGGCTGGCTCCAAGCAGAGTCGTCAGTGAGTGAAGTGAAGGCCGAAAGGACAGTGAGATGGACCAGGTGCCGAGCCGCTGACTGGGCAATCCTAGCGGGATTTGTTTCCGCTGGGTGCGGCGCAGCCTTCATGGCGCTCGGCTCCTGATTTAATGGGTCTTCGAATTTGATGGGGGTGCGGCGGTGACGGGCGGGCTCGCCGGTCACGCTGTGTGAGGTAGCTCGGGTGGTGGTACCCCGGACGCAAGG
>NZ_JBHVCT010000056.1:0-45651 GCF_042803195.1 Streptomyces sp. NPDC057428 | reverse complement strand
GCGTTTGCCGGGCCCGCGCCGGCGGTACGTCAGTTCACCCGCTCCGCACGGTGCTTGACCGCCTTGAGCCGGACCTCGGCCGGGAGCTCGTCGAGGCCCGCCGAGGCCCGGGCGTGAGCGAGGGCACCCTCGGAGATGTCCCGCAGTGTCGGCCCCGGAGCCGCGTGCGGCTCCAGCAGCACCCGTAGCCGGGCCCGCGGTGCGGTCCGCCGGCCGGTCAGCGTGGCCTTGGCGTCGGACACCCCGTCCAGCGAGGCCGCCTCGCCGCCCAGGACACCTTCCAGCGCCTTGCCGCGCAGCAGCGCGCCCTCGCCGTCGCCGCTGTCCACCAGGATCTCCGCGAGGCGCCCGCGGCGCATCTGGGCGAGCAGCCACCAGAGCGCGAGGACCACCAGGACGGCGAGGACAGCGATGACGGTGGGCCACCACCAGCCCTCGTCCCGCCACCGGTAGCGGTCACCCCTGCTCAGCAGTACGTCGTTCCTGCCGTCGTACGGCCACCAGGACGGCAGGGAGAGGCCGAGCCCCGCGACGAGGACGCCCCCGCCGACGACGAGGAGCACGAGTCCGGCCAGGCCGGTCAGTATGCGGTTGCACTTTCCGATCACGCGCTTCACCCCTTCTTCGCCGGTCGGCGGACGCGGACGGACAGACCGGGCTGCCGGGCCAGGCCGAGGTCACGGACGGCCTGGCCCAGGACGGTGTCCAGGTCGGTCCTGATGTCGTCGAGCTCACGGAAGTGCGACTGAGCCCGCACGGTCGCCTTGCGGCGCTTCATCTTCACCCGCACGGACTGGACACCCGGCACTTCCACGGCCCGGTCGCGCAGCACCATGGCGGCGGCCTTCCGGTCGAGCCCGGCGCGGACACCGGCGTGATCCCGGCGCATCGGCAGCAGCGCCCGGAGACCGGGCGTGAGGGCGAGGAGGAGCAGCCAGAGCCCCAGCGCGGCCGCCACGGCGGAGCCCGTCAGTACCCATACGTCGTCGAGGTGACGACTCGCAAGGTCGTCGGCGAGCGTACGCCGCCACTGCATGGCCGGGCGGCCGGCCCGTACCGCCACGATGTCGTAGAGCAGGATTCCGGCGCCCCCGAGGACGACCAGCGCCACGAGGACGGCGGGAATCCTGCGCTGGGCCCAGAAACGGCCCGCCCGGCCGCCGGGCCGGTCAGGTGCGGCGGTGGGTTCGTAGGACGAGCCGGACGCGGACTGTTCCGTGGCGAGTACGCCGCCGTCATCCCCCGACTCGACCGTGGGCAGTCGCTGCGTGCTGTTCTCCGGGTCGTGAGGCTCGCTCATCGGGTGCTCCCCTCCGGTGCGATGCCCGCTCCCGGCAGATGCAGCCGCTCGACCTGCACCGCCACTTCGGGCACCTCCATTCCCGCCAGTGCTCTTACCCGCTCGGCCACCCGCCGACGCACCTCGCCGCACTGACGGCCGATGTCGCCGGGGTAACCGAGGTCGAGGCTCACGCGGACCCGGGCGGTATCGCGGTGCACCGTGACGGTGGCGCGCGGCGCGGCGGCGCCCGGTGCCCGCACGCCGACGGCCTCCTTCGCCGCCTGCGCGGCGATCTTCGCGACGACCCGGTCAGCGATCCGGGTCTCCCCCCGCTCCGCGGCGGCGACCCGGCCTGTCACCGCCGTCACCTTCGCCGGTCGCCGCGATCGCGACTGCGGAAGAAGTCGCCGGGTTCCAGGTCGCCGTCCGCGAAGCGACCGGCGATGAAGCCGATCGCCCCCAGAGCGGCCACCAGCAGAAAGGCCCCGAAGCCGCCGAAGTACCCGGCGAATCCGAGAGCCATGCCGGCCAGGAGGCCGGCCACAGCCATGCTCATCGTGTGCTCCTCAACTGCCGCGCGGGAGGTCTACTGGAGTCGTGGCTCGGACTCGTCCTCGTCCTCCTCATCGGGCAGCTTGACGTCGCTGACGGCGATGTTGACCTCGACGACCTCGAGGCCGGTCATCCGCTCGACGGCCGCGATGACGTTCTCCCGCACCTCGCTGGCCACGTCACGGATCGACACGCCGTAGTCGACGACGATCTCCAGGTCGAGCGCTGTCTGCGACTCCCCGACCTCGGCCTTCACGCCGCGGGTGACCGACTTGCCGCCACCGGGTACACGGTCGCGCATGGCGCCGAACGTCCGGGAGAGGCCGCTGCCCATCGCGTGGACACCGACCACGTCCCGTGCCGCCAGTCCGGCGATCTTCTCGACCACGCCGTCGGCGATCGTGGTGCGGCCCCGGGTGGCCGGGGCCCCTCCGCCGCGCTTGGCGAACTGGCTCTGCCCTCCCTCGTCCCCGCCGGACGTGCTGCCGGGGCTGTCGGGCCGGTTCCGCTGTGGGGTCTCGGTCATCGCCGCTCTTCCCTTCGGGACAGGGGGTGAACTTCTGTAGCCCACAGTAAGTGCGCTTACCCCATCCCGCGCCGTGGATGGGGCAGGGTGGAGCAATGACAACGGCTGACAGCCCCCGAAGGGCCGACGGATGGACCGCCGCGGTACGCCAGCGGCTCGGCCTGGGCCGGTTGCTCCCTCTGGGCGAGCCCTCCGACGGCTCGTGGATCGCCGAGCGGGCGGCGGCGGCGGTGCTCCGGGACGCCTCGTCCGGTTCAGGCGCGGTGCTGGGAGTACTGAGAATCGACTCGGCCCACGCGGATGACCGGCCGGGACCACCGCCGGTGCCCGGTCCTCCCGGCGCTCTGCCGCACGGACCGCTGCGGATCGAGGCCGGGTTCTCCGCCACGGCCGGACGACCTCTCACCGACACCGCGGACGCGTTGCGCGAGGCGATGCTGACGGCTGCGGCCCGGCGGCTCGGGCTGGTCGTCGACGAGGTGGACCTGCGGGTGACGGATCTGCTGGAGCAGGAACCCGGGCCTGCGCCCCGGACCGCCGTCGATCTGCACGCGGCACAGGCGGAGGGGGCCGCCGGGGCGGCCGCGGCAGGGGTCCCCGGCGTCGTCTCGCTGACGCGGGTGCTGGGCGCCCCGGTGCAGACCGGGGCCGGGCACGTCCGGGTCGAGCTGGCGACGGCCGGTGAGTACCGGGCGCTCGATGTGGCCCGTGGGGTGCGAGGGGCGGTGGCCACGGCCGTGGAGGGCGACCCGACCGTGGCCGTGCTGGTCACCGCGGTCGTCGTGGGGAAGAACTGAGCGTGCCCCGCCCGGACGTCCGCCCTGGCGGGGCACACCGGTGATTCAGTCCGAGAGGCCGGCGAGGTCGCGCAGCCGGCGGCCCTGGGCCGCGCGTTCGGCGACGCGCTGCTCCTCGTAGGTCCGCGTGACGGCGCCGCTCAGCAGCGCCTTGGTCTCGACGACCGCGTCGCGCGGGGCTGCGAGCAGTGCCGCGGCGAGGTCGTGCGCGGCGGCCTCCAGCTGGTCGACCGGGACCACGAGGTTGGCGAGGCCGGTGCGCTCGGCCTCTTCGGCATGGACGAAGCGGCCCGTGGCACAGATCTCGAGTGCGCGCGCGTATCCCACGAGGTGCACCAGGGGGTGCGAGCCCGTGAGGTCGGGGACGAGCCCCAGGCTGGTCTCGCGCATGGCGAACTGGACGTCCTCGGCGACGATCCGCAGATCGCAGGCCAGGGCGAGCTGGAAGCCGGCACCGATGGAGTGGCCCTGGACGGCCGCGATCGACACGATGTCGTTGCGGCGCCACCAGGTGAACGCCTCCTGGTACTCGGCGATGGTCGCGTCGAGTTCGGCCTCCGGCCCCCGTGCCATGTCGAGGAAGGACGGCTCACCGTCGAAGCCTTCCGGCGTGAACGCCTGCCGGTCGAGGCCCGCGGAGAAGGACTTGCCCTCGCCGCGGAGCACCACGACCCGCACGCTGCCGGGGAGCGCTCGTCCGGCCTCTGTCAACGCCCGCCACAGAGCGGGAGACTGAGCGTTGCGCTTGGCCGGGTTGGTGAGCGTCACGGTGGCAACCGCGTCATCGACGGTGAGCCGTACGCCGTCCTTGTCGAACACAGAGTCGAGCGAGGTCATGGAGGCCTCCGGATCGGGTGCAGTCAGCACTTACTGGCAAGTAACTGAACAGTAACCACCCGGACGGCCTGTCGGCCGACCGGGTGGCACCCGATGTTCCGGTGGAGCTCCGGGCCGGGCGTGAGCCCGCCCCTGACCGCCGACGACCCTCAGGCCGAGGCGGCCTTCTTGCCCCGCGTCGCTCCGCCGCGTCCTCGCAGCGTCACTCCGGACTCGCTCAGCATCCGGTGGACGAACCCGTAGGAGCGGCCGGTTTCCTCGGCCAGCGCCCTGATGCTCGCACCGGAGTCGTATTTCTTCTTCAGGTCTGCCGCGAGCTTGTCACGCGCGGCGCCGGTAACCCGGCTGCCCTTCTTCAGAGTCTCGGCCACCCGTGCCTCCTCAAGGAAGTGCGCTCTGGACTTCTCATGATCACCCCTCCCGGGCTTCCTGGCCACCCATTCGGCAAGGTACGTGCACCGGATTACGCGTCCGGAAGTGGACGACCACAAGCGGAATTCGATGTTCCAGAGCGGTTCCGGGCCTACGGGGACCGGGATTCCGAGAAACGGGCAGGTCAGGGCCGTACGGGGTGAATGGCCGAAAATCAGTGCGCCCGGCAGCTATCTACCGAGCGCCGCGCCGGAGTACGAGACCCGCTCACCCAGATGATGGATCACCGATGGGCCGAATGATCGATACGCATGGGATCACCGGGCCCCGAGCGGGATCAGGAGGCCCCTCGGCGGGATCAGGCGAGGGCGACCAGGTCCCGGTAGTCGGCGCCCCAGAGGTCCTCGACCCCGTCGGGCAGCAGGATGATCCGCTCCGGCTGGAGCGCCTCCACGGCACCCTCGTCGTGGGTGACGAGGACGACGGCGCCCTTGTAGGTGCGCAGGGCCCCGAGGATCTCCTCGCGGCTGGCCGGGTCGAGGTTGTTCGTGGGCTCGTCGAGCAGGAGCACGTTGGCGGACGAGACGACGAGCGTGGCCAGCGCGAGCCGGGTCTTCTCGCCACCGGAGAGCACTCCGGCGGGCTTGTCCACGTCATCCCCCGAGAACAGGAACGAACCGAGCGTCTTGCGGACCGCGACGAGGTCGAGGTCGGGCGCCGCGGAGCGCATGTTCTCCAGGACCGTGCGCTCCGGGTCCAGGGTCTCGTGCTCCTGCGCGTAGTAGCCGAGCTTGAGGCCGTGGCCCTGGATGATCTCGCCGGTGTCGGGCTTCTCCGCGCCGCCCAGGAGACGGAGCAGAGTGGTCTTCCCGGCACCGTTGAGGCCGAGAATGACGACCCGGGATCCCTTGTCGATGGCGAGGTCCACATCGGTGAAGATCTCGAGCGATCCGTAGGACTTGGACAGGCCCTCCGCCATCAGCGGGGTCTTGCCGCACGGCGAGGGGTCGGGGAAGCGCAGCTTGGCGACCTTGTCCGAGACCCTGACGGCGTCGAGTCCGGCGAGGAGCCGGTCGGCACGCTTGGCCATGTTCTGGGCGGCGACGGTCTTGGTGGCCTTCGCGCGCATCTTGTCGGCCTGGGCGTTGAGGGTCGCGGCCTTCTTCTCGGCGTTCTGGCGCTCGCGCTTGCGGCGCTTCTCGTCGGCCTCGCGCTGCTGCTGGTAGAGCTTCCAGCCCATGTTGTAGATGTCGATCTGGGCGCGGTTGGCGTCCAGGTAGAACACCTTGTTGACCACCGTCTCGACGAGCTCGACGTCGTGGGAGATCACGATGAAGCCGCCACGATAGGTCTTGAGGTAGTCCCGCAGCCAGACGATCGAGTCCGCGTCCAGGTGGTTGGTGGGCTCGTCCAGGAGCAGGGTGTCGGCATCCGAGAAGAGGATGCGGGCGAGCTCGACACGGCGGCGCTGACCACCGGACAGGGTGTGCAGGGGCTGGCCGAGCACCCGGTCGGGCAGGCTGAGCGCGGCGGCGATGGTGGCGGCCTCGGCCTCGGCGGCGTATCCGCCCTTCGTCAGGAACTCCGTCTCCAGGCGCTCGTACCGCTTCATGGCCTTTTCGCGGGTGGCACCCTTGCCGTTCGCCATCCGCTCTTCGTTCTCCCGCATCTTGCGCAGGATCTCGTCGAGCCCGCGGGCCGAGAGAATGCGGTCGCGGGCCAGGACCTCGAGGTCACCGGTGCGGGGGTCCTGCGGAAGGTAGCCGACCTCCCCGCCTCTGGTGATGGTGCCGCCGGCCGGTGTCCCCTCCCCGGCCAGGCACTTGGTGAGGGTGGTCTTGCCGGCGCCGTTGCGCCCGACGAGGCCGATGCGGTCGCCCTTGGCGATACGGAAGGAGGCGGACTCGATGAGGATGCGGGCGCCGGCGCGCAGCTCGATGCCGGAGGCGGTGATCACGGAAATACTCCAGGGCGGTATGGACGGCGGAGGGACAGCGGGCTCACGACTCGACGCCGTCTAATGCACAAGGAGAATTGCCATGGGACTCAGTCTACTGGCGGTGCCGACCTGCTGGTCCGCATGCTCCTTGCCCGCCACGGCTCGGTGGCAAGGGCGGCATCGACGGCCTGCGACGGCCGGATCGAGGAGAGGGTCCGGGGTGGCGCGAACCCGGACTCCCGGACGCTCCCTCGTCGGCACGGCGGCGATGGCGGTTCACCACCGGTTTCCGCACTAGGGACCCCGGCCGCCGCGACACCTTCGGCAGACATCGCCGCCTGCCGCCTCCCTGTTGCCGGTCACCGATGGAAGACTGAGACGCAGATCACAGCGAAACCGCGCAGACGAGCACGAGGAGGGCGAGCCTGATGGCACGCACGGACGGCGTCCCCACGATCTATCCGACGATTCTCTACGACGACGCGAAGGCCGCGATCGAGGTGCTCACCCGGGCCCTGGGCTTCACGGCCGAGGCGGTGCACGAGGGCGAGGACGGCAGCGTCGTGCACGCCGAGCTGGCCTGTGGCAACGGCAGGGTGATGCTCGGCTCCAAGGGGCGCGGCGGCGTCTTCGCCTCGGCGATGGCCGGCGCCGGACCCGCCGGGGTGTACGTGGTGCTCGACGAGGTGGACGAGCACCACGCGCGGGCGGTGGAGCACGGCGTGGAGATCCTGATGCCGCCCACCGACCAGGACTACGGCTCGCGGGACTACATGGCCCGGGACCCGGAGGGCAACGTCTGGAGCTTCGGCACCTACGCTCCGGGGGCCTCCGGCTGACCGCCCCCGGAGCGCGCGTCCAGCGCCCTCACTCCCCGCCGGTGTGCACCTGGAACGCCGCGCGGCGTACGGCCTTGGCGAGGGCCGGGTCCGGGTGGGCCGCCGCCAGGGCGACCAGCACCTGGACCGTCCGCGGGTGTCCCACGGCCCGCACCTCGTCCAGCAGCGCCGGGACCGTTCCCTGGACGGCTGAGTCGAGGTGGCGGACGAGCAGCCCCGTCTCACCGTGGTCGGCCACCGCTGCGGCGGTGTCCACCCAGAGCCAGGTGGCCTCCTCGCGGCTGAGGACGTCCTGGGCGTCGTCGGGGTCGCAGCCCTCGTACTCCGCGAGCCACAGCAGTGCGTAGGGGCGCAGCGGCGCCTCCGTGACGACGGAGCGTACGACGGGCTCGGCGGGGGCTCCGACGACGCGCAGCGCCTCGAAGGCGAGGCCGCGCAGCAGGGCGTCCTCGCCCCGGGCGACGGCCAGGAGCTCGGTGACGGCGCTGCCGACCGTACGCGCGGCGAGCCAGGCCCGGTACTCGGCGCGGGCCGGTCCCGGGGTGAGCCGCGCGCAGCCGAGCAGCATGTCGGCCGCCGACTGCTCGATGTTGCCGGCCGGGCTCTGGGCGGCGACGCAGATCTGCTCCAGCTTGACCCAGACCGCCCAGTTGCCCAGGGGTGTGAGGGTGGCCTGTCCGGTGCCGAGGGTGAGGGCGCCGACGGACGCGAGCCCTTCCAGGGCCCAGTCCAGCAGCAGCGCGTTCAGCTCGGTCGGGCTCCCGTCGGTGGGGGCGGACTGCTCCGGCGGGCCTGACGTCACCTCGCAGCGCTCGTCGTGCAGTTCCGCGACCCGCTGGCCGAGCAGGTCCAGGAGCGCGGGCACGGCGACGGGGCCCGCCGAGAGCTGCAGGAGCGAGAGCACCTGGGGCACGGCCTCGACGGCCTCCGCCACGGCGGTGGCCTCGATGCCGTCGGGCGAGGCGTGGACGAGCGACCAGGCGTCGAAGAGTGCCACCCAGCCGCGGAGCACCGCGGAATCGTCACGGTCCCACGCGCGCAGCCGCCAGCCGGGCCGCGCGGTGTCGCCGTGGAGCTCGATGAGCCCGGCCAGCCTGGCGCGGTCCCATCCGGTCCTCACCTGGGCCGGCGGGAGCTCCAGCGCCGCCGCGGCCCGTTCCAGGGCGCCGGCGGCGAGGGGGGCGGTTCCCGCGCTCGCGCCGTCCGCCGCCCACAGGGCGATCCGGACGGCGTCGGCGAGTACGGCCCTGGCCTGCCGCGCCAGCTCCGCGGGGGGCGGTGTGCCCTCGGGCGGGCGGGGGGCCGGCCTGGTGCGCCGGGTCGTCACTGCCTTGCGGGCGGTCGCCTGGGGTCGCGGGCGGACAAGTCGCAGCCTGGAGTCGCGCGGGGTACGGGACGTCACGGGGAGCAGTCTTGCCTCTGACGGGCCGAAAGCCCAAACGGAAGCCGCACGACCGGGGTTCGGGGAGCTTTCCGACGGGGTCACCAACCGGGCCGTTCCGGCCCATCAGCTCACATCAGGGGCGTGAGGAAGCGCCTGAGCGCCTCCTCGTAGCCGGCCGGGTCCGCGTTCCACATCGCCGCATGCGGAGCGTGCGGTACAGGGTGCAGCGTCACCAGGTCGGGGCGGCGGGCGGCAAGCTCCTGCGACGGTCGCCACGGGGCCAGGGTGTCGTCGGGGCCGTGGAAGACGAGAGTGGGGCAGTGCAGGGCGAAGGGCACCGAGGTGTCCAGCAGCGGGGCCCCGCGGAGGCCGGTCTGACCCTGCGCAGCCCGGACGGCGAGCGGCAGCAGTCCGGCCGGGATGCCCCGGGCCCGCGCGAGGGCACGCAGAGTGGCCTTCCAGTCCATCACCGGCGAGTCGAGCACGAGGCCGCGGATACGGTCACGGAGGGCGGAGCCGACGGCGGCGTGCAGGGCCATCGTGGCGCCCGAGGACCAGCCGTGCAGGATGACGCTCTCGGCCCCGTAACGCACGGCGTAGCGGATGGCCGCGTCGAGGTCGCGCCATTCGGATTCGCCGAGGTGCCCGAGTCCGCCCGGGGAACGCGGGGCGCCGGGGTCGCCGCGGTAGGCGAGGTCGAGCACGGGGAGCTGCTGGGCGTGGAGGTAGCCCAGCACGTTCAGCGGGTGCTCCCTCGTGGTGCCGAGGCCGTGGACCGTGATGACCCAGGTGTCGCGGGCGCCGGGGACGAACCAGGCCGGCAGGGCACCGAGCTCTCCGGGGACCTCGACCTCCTTGTACGCGAGGCCGAGGGCGGCGAGCGGATCGCCGCGGTGGACCTCCGGGGTGAGGCGGACCCGGGCGCCCGGCTTCAGGCTTCCGAGGTTCACACGCTCCAGCCGCCGTACGACGGTGTCAGCCGAGCCGTCGGCCGCCTGGTCGACGACCGGGCCGACGACCGCGTGGACGTCCCGTGCGGTCAGGCCGTAGACGCCGGGGCGCAGGGCTGCGAAGGAGCGGGTCAGTGTCACCTGCCCGGCCGCCGTGGCGTGCACGGTCATACGACGGTCGGAGGGGAACGGACGCGGCGGCGACGGCGCCCCCAGGGCGGCGTCGCTCGCGTACCGGCCGGCGGCGACCGCTGCCGCGCCGGCTCCCAGGATCGTGGTGGCGGCCGCTGCCGCTGCTGTTGCCGGGCGCACGCCCTCAGTGTCCCGGGCCGGGGGCCGCACTGCCAGCGGGCGGGGTCCGTACGGTGCGTGCCCGGGCTCAGCCGGGCTGGCCGTATCCCTCCAGGGCGGTCTGCACGTCCTGCAGCTGGGCCGGGGAGAGCAGGCTCGGGCGGTGGCCGGGCACGGAGCTCGCGGTGAGCCAGAGCCGGCACATCCATTCGAGCTGGGCGGTCCGGTCGTAGGCCTGGTCGAGGGTGTCCCCGTACGTCACGGTCCCGTGGTTCCGCAGCAGGCATCCCGTGCGGTCGCGCAGGGCGTCCAGCATGTTGTCGGCCAGCTCGCGCGTGCCGTAGCGCGCGTAGGGGGCGGTGCGGACCGGGCCGCCGAGCATGGCCGCGGCGTAGTGGACGAGTGGCACCTCGTTGACGAGCGTGGAGACTGCGGTCGCGTGGACGGCGTGGGTGTGGACGACGGCACCCGCGGAGCTGTCGCGGTAGACGGCGAGGTGCAGCGGGAGCTCACTGGTCGGGACGAGCTCCCCGAGGACCTGCCGTCCGTCGAGGTCGACACCGACCGCGTCCCCCGGTCCAAGCCGGTCGTAGGGCACCCCGCTGGGGGTGACCAGGACGATGTCACCGACCCGGGCCGACACGTTGCCCGAGGTGCCGACCACCAGTCCCTCCGCCGCCGTCCTGCGCGCCGTCGCGACGACGCCCTCCCATGCCTGCCCGATCGCGTCCTGATGGCCGTCGTCCATGCGCAGATCCTAGGACCCCGGGCGGGCGAGTGACCGACGTCTCCCCAACGGGGCAAATGGGATGAGACGGACCCTGCGGGCCTGCCCGAGACCGGGCGCCGCACCGGCGACGCCCGTCCACCCCACCTCGTACGCACACAAGCGGAACCTCCGCAAACGCTTGGGGACACCATGCCGCCCTGCCCAGTTCACCTTCCGTTCACCAAGGTTGCTTACGTTCCACGTGCCAATGACGTCGAACGATTGCCTGGGTAAATGGAACACATCACGCTGCTGCTCGCGATTGTGATCGTGACAGCTCTCGTGTTCGATTTCACGAACGGTTTCCACGACACCGCCAACGCGATGGCCACGACCATCTCGACCGGCGCCCTCAAGCCCAAGACAGCGGTGGCCATGTCCGCCGTTCTCAACCTCGTCGGCGCGTTCCTCTCGGTCGAGGTCGCCAAGACGATCTCCGGCGGGATCGTCAGCGAGGACGGCCTCAGAACCGAGGTCATCTTCGCCGCGCTCGTCGGCGCCATCCTGTGGAATCTGCTGACCTGGCTGGTCGGCCTGCCCTCGAGTTCCTCCCACGCGCTCTTCGGCGGTCTCATCGGCGCCGCGGTGATGTCGGCCGGCTGGTCCTCGATCAACGGCGGCACCGTCGTCACGAAGGTCCTGCTGCCCGCGGTCGCCGCACCGCTCGTCGCCGGAATCGCCGCCCTGCTGGCGGCGAGGCTCACCTACCGCCTCAACCGGAAGGTCACCGACGAGGCGCAGCTGAAGTCGACCGCCAAGGGCTACCGCGCCGGACAGATCGCCTCGGCCGGTCTCGTCTCGCTCGCCCACGGCACCAACGACGCGCAGAAGACCATGGGCATCATCACCCTGGCCCTGGTCACCGGCGGCGTCCTCTCCCCCGGCTCGAACCCGCCGGTCTGGGTCATCGCCTCCGCCGGCATCGCCATCGCCCTGGGTACCTACCTCGGCGGCTGGCGCATCATCCGCACCATGGGCAGCGGCCTGACCGACCTCCAGCCGCCGCAGGGCTTCGCCGCCCAGACCAGTGCGGCCACGGTCATCCTGGCCTCCTCGCACCTCGGCTTCTCCCTCTCGACCACGCAGGCCGTCTCCGGTGCGGTCATGGGCGCGGGTCTCGGACGCAAGGGAGGCGTGGTCCGCTGGTCCACCGCCACCCGGATGTGCGTCGCCTGGGGCCTGACACTGCCGGCCGCCGGTCTGGTCGGCGCGGGCGCCGAGTTGCTGACGAAGCAGGGCCCCTGGGGTGTCGCCGTGGTGGCCGTCCTGCTCGTCGCCGGCTCCGGAGCGATCTGGATGCTGTCGCGCCGCAAGCCGGTCGACCACACCAACGTCAACGCGACCGCCGAGGAACCCCCCGGCGTCGTCACGACCGCCATCGCGGCCGTCAGCCCGCCGCCCGTCGGCGCGGTCGTCCCGGAGCTCAAGACCACCATCCCCGCCCCGGACACCCAGGCCGAACCGGCCCGGCCGGCCACGGTGTAAGGACAGATCCGCATGAAAATCGACTGGGCAGCCCTCGCTTCCGTCTTCGGTGTCAGCCTCGTGATCACCGTCGCGCTGGTCGGCCTCTTCACCCTCGGCATCACCGGCCTGGCCAAGCGGGTGCCGACGGCTCAGGGCGGCGGTGGCTCCAACGCCCTGGCGCGCACCGGCGCGTACGCGTGCTTCGCCCTGTGCGCGGCGGCGGTCGCGTACGGGATCTACCTGATCGTCGCCTGACACCCTCGGGCACCCCACCGGGCCGGACACACCATGCGTGTGTCCGGCCCGGTGTGCGTCCGACCACACTGAAGCCACGCAGGTCAACGGCAGGTTGACGGGCGTTCACGGGGCGTGGTGGACTGCCGGAGCCATTTACGGCGACAGGAGAGGAAGCCGGTGCGAATCCGGCGCGGTCCCGCCACTGTCACCGGGGAGCAGTCCTCCTTACGGAAGTCACGGCCCGCCACCGCGGGCTGGAAGGCCGGAGGACCCGCGGATCCGGAAGCCAGGAGACTCTCGTCGCCGGTCACGTCGAACCAGGGCGCGGACCCTGAGTGAGGACATCTGCCATGCCCGGCCGCCGTGCTTCTGTGCCCGCACCACCTGTGACGACATCACTCCGAGGCGCGACGGACCGCTGATCCGTGCGAGCCGACCGCATCTTCGCGTACGGCGCCGCCGCCGGCCTGATCGGCGACCTGCTGCTCGGTGATCCCCGGCGGGGCCATCCCGTCGCCGCCTTCGGGCGGGCCGCCATGGGCGCCGAGAGCCGGCTGTGGCGCGACCACCGGGGCTGGGGCGCCCTGCACACGCTCGTCTGCGCCGGTGGTGCCACAGCCTGCGCCGCACTGGCCGCCCGCGCCGTACGCGACCGTCCCGCCGCTGCCGTGGCACTGACCGCCGCCGCCACCTGGTCCGTGGTCGGGGGTACGTCTCTGGGCCGCGAGGCCCGGGCTATCGCCGGAGCCCTGGACGCCGGGGACATGGAGCTGGCCCGGGAGCGGCTGCCGCATCTGTGCGGCCGCGACCCGCAGGCGCTGGACGGGCCGCAGATCGCCCGCGCGGTGGTCGAGTCCGTCGCCGAGAACACCTCGGACGCCGTCGTGGGGGCCCTGGTGTGGGGCGCGCTCGGCGGGGTGCCAGGGCTGATCGGCTTCCGGGCCGTGAACACCCTCGACGCCATGGTGGGGCACAAGTCGCCCCGCTACCGGCGCTACGGCTGGGCGTCGGCCCGGCTCGACGACCTGGCGGGCTGGCCCGGGGCCCGGCTCACCGCCGCGCTCGCGGTGGCAGCCGGGGGCCGTCCGCGCGAGGCCTTCCGGGCCTGGCGCTCGGACGCCGGCAAGCACCCGAGCCCCAACGCGGGCCCGGTGGAGGCCGCGTTCGCGGGGACGCTCGGCGTGCGCCTGGGCGGAACCCTCGCCTACGGCGGGCGGGTCGAGCACCGGCCCGTACTCAACGGAGCGGCGGGCCGCGACGTACGGGCCGCCGACATCGAACGCGCGGTGCGGCTGTCGCGCCGGGTGAGTGTGCTGGCCCTCGGCGTGTGCGCGGCGGGACGGCTGGCCATGGGACGGAGAAGCAGATGAGCGGCGGACTGCTGGTGGCCGGAACCACCTCGGACGCGGGCAAGAGCGTCGTCACGGCCGGGATCTGCCGGTGGCTGGTGCGCCGGGGGGTGAAGGTCGCGCCGTTCAAGGCGCAGAACATGTCGCTGAACTCGTTCGTCACCCGGGAGGGGGCGGAGATCGGCCGCGCCCAGGCGATGCAGGCACAAGCGGCCCGGGTTGAGCCGTCGGCCCTGATGAACCCGGTGCTGCTGAAGCCCGGCAGCGACCGTTCCAGCCAGGTGGTCCTGATGGGCAGACCGGTCGGCGAGATGAGCGCCCGCGGCTACCACGGCGGGCGTCAGGAAACGCTGCTCGGCACGGTCGTGGACTGCCTGGAGCAGCTGCGGGGCACGTACGACGCCGTGATCTGCGAAGGGGCGGGCAGTCCCGCCGAGATCAACCTGCGGCGCACGGACATCGTCAACATGGGCATCGCGCGGGCCGCGGACTTCCCCGTGCTGGTGGTCGGCGACATCGACAGGGGCGGTGTGTTCGCCTCGTTCTTCGGCACGACGGCGCTCCTGGGCCCGGAGGACCAGTCGCTGGTCGCCGGGTACCTCGTCAACAAGTTCCGCGGCGACGTGTCGCTGCTGGAGCCCGGCCTCGACATGCTGCACGGGCTCACGGGCCGGCGGACCTACGGCGTGCTGCCCTACACCCACGGGCTGGGCATCGACGAGGAGGACGGCCTGAGGGTCTCCATGCGCGGCACCGTGCGCGGGTCGGCCGTGGCGCCGCCGCACGGTGAGGACGTGCTGCGGGTCGCGGTGTGTGCCGTACCGCTGATGTCGAACTTCACCGATGTGGACGCGCTGGCGGCCGAGCCCGGGGTGATCGTGCGGTTCGTGGACCGCGCGGAGGAACTCGCCGACGCGGACCTCGTGATCGTGCCCGGCACGCGGGGCACCGTGAAGGCGCTGGCGTGGCTGCGGGAGCGCGGTCTGGCCGGGGCGCTGCTGCGCAGGGCTGCCGAGGGCCGGCCCGTGCTGGGGATCTGCGGCGGATTCCAGGTGCTCGGTGAACGCATCGAGGACGACGTCGAGTCGCGGGCCGGTGTGGTGGACGGGCTCGGGCTGCTGCCGGTGCGGGTCCGCTTCGGCCGGGAGAAGGTGCTGGGCAGGCCGGTGGGGTCGGCGCTGGGGAGGCCCGTGGAGGGGTACGAGATCCATCACGGGGTCGCCGACGTGGGCGGCGGCGAGCCCTTCCTGGACGGGTGCCGGGTGGGCTCGGTGTGGGGGACGCACTGGCACGGCTCGCTGGAGAGCGACGCCTTCAGACGCGCGTTCCTGGGTGAGGTCGCCCGGGCCGCCGGGCGGCGGTTCACCGCGGCTCCGGACACGAGTTTCGCCGCGCTGCGGGAGGAACAGCTCGACCGGCTGGGGGATCTGATCGAGGAGCACGCGGACACGGACGCCCTGTGGCGGCTGATCGAGGAGGGCGCGCCGGCCGGACTGCCCTTCGTGCCGCCGGGCGCGCCCGCGCCGGTTCCCGCCCGTTCCCCGGCGACGGGGCCGTACGCCCCCGATGGCGCGCCGGCCGTGCCGGACGCCGGGACCGAAGTACACGTGACCGAGGAGGCCGCCCTGTGAGTACGCCGTACCCCTTCACCGCCATCGTCGGGCAGGACGATCTACGGCTCGGGCTCCTGCTCAACGCCGTCAGTCCCGCCGTGGGCGGGGTGCTCGTCAGGGGCGAGAAGGGCACCGCGAAGTCGACCGCCGTGCGTGCGCTCGCCGCGCTCATGCCCGAGGTCCCCGTGGTCGCCGGGTGCCGGTTCTCGTGCGACCCGGGGGCGCCCGATCCGGCGTGTCCCAACGGCCCGCACGAGGCGGAGGCCGGTGTGTCGCGCGCGGCGCGGACCGTGGAGCTTCCGGTCGGCGCGTCGGAGGACCGGCTGGTCGGAGCGCTCGACATCGAACGCGCGCTGTCCGAGGGCGTGAAGGCCTTCGAGCCGGGCCTCCTCGCCGACGCGCACCGCGGGATCCTGTACGTGGACGAGGTCAACCTCCTCCACGACCATCTGGTGGACCTGCTGCTCGACGCGGCCGCCATGGGGGCCTCGTACGTCGAGCGTGAGGGCGTCTCGGTGCGGCACGCGGCGCGGTTCCTGCTGGTCGGGACGATGAACCCCGAGGAGGGCGAGCTCCGGCCGCAGTTGCTCGACCGCTTCGGGCTGACCGTCGAGGTGGCCGCCTCGCGCGAGACGGACGTGCGCGTCGAGGTCGTGCGCCGGCGGCTGGCGTACGACGACGACCCGGCCGGTTTCGCCGAACGGTGGGCGGGCGAGGAGACGGCCCTGCGGGAGCGGATCGTCGCCGCGCGTGCCCTGCTCCCCCGGGTGGTGCTCGGGGACGGCGCGCTGCGTCAGATCGCGGCGACGTGCGCCGCGTTCGAGGTGGACGGGATGCGGGCCGACATCGTCATGGCCCGCACCGCGACCGCGCTCGCCGCGTGGGCCGGCCGCGAGGAGGTCGTGGCCGACGACGTGCGTCAGGCCGCGCTGCTCGCGCTCCCCCACCGGCGCCGGCGCAATCCGTTCGACGCGCCGGGGCTGGACGAGGACAAGCTGGACGACACGCTCCGTGACGCGGACGCGGACGGGAACGGGAACGGGAGCGACGAGGACCCGGACCCCGATGGCCCCGGCGGCGGCGTTCCCCCCCAGGGCAGCGGCCCCGGCACCGGTGGCCCGGAAGGCGAAGGCTCCGAGGCGCCGGGCGGGGAGGAGACGGAGAGCGGGGACGTGCCCGCGCCCGCCGGCGGTGCCGGGGAGCAGCGGCCGGTGCGGGCGGGCGAGCCGTTCCGTACGAAGGTGCTGAGCGTGCCGGGGCTGGGAGAGGGCGCCGCCGGGCGGCGTTCCCGGGCCCGCACCGAGCACGGGCGGACAACCGGGTCGCGTCGGCCCGAGGGGGCGCTGACGAAGCTGCACCTGGCGGCCACCGTGCAGGCGGCCGCGCCGCACCAGCGGGCGCGGGGACGGTCGGGCCGGGGTCTGGTCGTACGGCGTGACGATCTGCGGCAGGCGACGCGGGAGGGCCGGGAGGGCAATCTCGTGCTGTTCGTCGTGGACGCCTCCGGGTCGATGGCGGCCCGGCAGCGGATGGGCGCGGTGAAGGGTGCGGTGATGTCGCTGCTGCTGGACGCCTATCAGCGCCGGGACAAAGTCGGCCTGGTCACCTTCCGCGGCAAGGAGGCGGAGGTGGCGCTGCCGCCGACCTCGTCGGTGGACGCGGCGGCCGCGCGGCTGGAGTCACTGCCGACCGGCGGGCGCACCCCGCTGGCCGCAGGACTGCTCAAGGCGCACGACGTGCTGCGGGTGGAGCGGCTGCGCGATCCGTCGCGGCGGCCGCTGCTCGTCGTGGTGACGGACGGCCGGGCCACCGGCGGCATCGACCCGGTGGCGCTGGCGGCTCGGGCCGGGCGGCTGCACGCCTGCGAGGGCACCGCGTCGGTCGTCGTGGACTGCGAGTCGGGGTTCGTACGCCTAGGTCTCGCCGCACAGCTCGCCCGGGATCTGGGGGGCAGCGCGGTCACGCTCGACGAGCTGCGGGCCGACTCGATCGCCGGGCTGGTCAAGGACATGACTGCTGCCAGGAGGGCCGCGTAATGCCGCAGGGACAGCCTGTATCCGTACCGGACGACGGACTGACGACGCGTCAGCGACGCAACCGGCCGCTGTTGTTCGTCCACACCGGCATCGGCAAGGGCAAGTCGACCGCGGCTTTCGGTCTGGCGCTGCGGGCCTGGGACCAGGGCTGGCCGATCGGGGTGTTCCAGTTCGTGAAGTCCGCGAAGTGGAAGGTCGGCGAGGAGAACGCGCTGAAGGTGCTCGGTGCGAGCGGCGAGGGCGGCACCGTCGCCTGGCACAAGATGGGTGAGGGCTGGTCGTGGGTCCAGCGCGGCCTGCACGGCGACAACTCCGACAACGAGGCGAAGGCGCTCGAGGGGTGGGAGCAGGTCAAGCGTGACCTGGCCGCCGAGACGTACAAGCTCTACGTCCTCGACGAGTTCGCCTATCCGATGCACTGGGGCTGGATCGACACCGACGAGGTGGTCGAGGTGATGCGTGACCGTCCGGGGACGCAGCACGTGGTGATCACGGGGCGCAACGCGCCGCGGAAGCTGATCGAGGCCGCCGATCTGGTGACCGAGATGTCGAAGGTCAAGCACCCGATGGACACGGGCCAGAAGGGCCAGAGGGGCATCGAGTGGTGAGCGTTCCTCGTCTGGTCGTCGCCGCGCCCGCCTCGGGCAGCGGCAAGACCACGGTCGCCACGGGCCTGATGGCCGCCTTCGCGGAGCGTGGCCTCGCCGTGTCCCCCCACAAGGTGGGGCCCGACTACATAGATCCGGGCTACCACGCGCTGGCGACCGGCCGCCCGGGGCGCAACCTCGACGCCTACATGTGCGGGCCGGATCTGATCGGCCCGCTGTTCACACATGGGGCGAGCGGCTGCGATCTGGCCGTGGTCGAAGGAGTGATGGGGCTGTACGACGGGGCCTCGGGACAGGGCGAACTCGCCTCGACCGCCCAGGTCTCCAAGCTCCTGCGGGCACCCGTGGTCCTGGTCGTCGACGCGTCCTCGCAGTCGCGTTCGGTCGCGGCCCTGGTGCACGGTTTCGCCTCCTGGGATCCGCAGGTGCGGATCGGCGGGGTGATCCTCAACAAGGTGGCTTCCGACCGTCACGAGGCGCTTCTGCGGGAGGCGCTCGACGAGTCGGGGCTTCCCGTGCTCGGGGTGCTGCGGCGGGCGCCGCAGGTGGCGACACCGTCGCGCCACCTGGGCCTCGTCCCGGTGGCCGAGCGCCGTGCGGACGCACTCGACGCGGTACGGGCGATGGGCGAGCGGGTGCGCGAGGGCTGCGACCTGGACGCGTTGATGGCGCTGGCCCGGTCGGCGCCCGCCCTGCCCGGCGAGGCGTGGGAACCCGAGCGGCATCCCGCGCCGCCCGCCCGGCCCGTGGTGGCCGTGGCGGGCGGGGCGGCGTTCACGTTCGCCTACGCGGAGCACGCCGAACTGCTCGACGCGGCCGGGGCGGACGTCGTCGTCTTCGATCCGCTGCACGACGAGAAGCTGCCCGCCGGCACGGCGGGGCTGGTCATCGGGGGTGGTTTCCCCGAGGTGTACGCGCCGGAGCTGTCGGCCAACGAACCGCTGCGCCGCGCGGTCTCCGGGCTCGCCCTGTCGGGCGCACCGGTGGCGGCGGAGTGCGCGGGGCTGCTCTATCTCGCCCGCGAGCTGGACGGGCGCCCGATGTGCGGGGTGCTGGACGCGTCGGCCCGGATGTCCGGGAGGCTGACGCTCGGCTACCGGCAGGCCGTCGCGGTGACCGACAGCGTGCTGGCCGCCGCCGGGACCCGGATGCGGGGCCACGAGTTCCACCGGACGGTGCTGGAGCCCGGCTCCGGGGCGACTCCGGCCTGGGGACTGCTCCAGCCGGAGCGGCGCGTCGAGGGCTTCGTGCAGCGTGGCGCGCACGCGAGTTATCTGCACACGCACTGGGCGGCCGAGCCCGGCATCGCCCGGCGTTTCGTCGAGTGGTGCGGCGGGTGAGACCGGCCTGTCGCCGTCGTGCGGCGGCGTGGGAGGTGGCGGAGGCGGGCTCAATCCGCGATGCCGACCACCAGCCAGATGAAGCCGACTCCGGCGACGGTGCACAGCAGCGTGGAGCGGGCGGGGTGTACGTGGTGCGCCTCGGGAAGGATCTCGGCGGCGGCGAGGTAGAGGAGAGCTCCGCCGAAGAAGCCGAGATAGCAGCCGAGCAGTTCCTCCGGAAGGGTGAACAGCAGGGTGGTCGCCGCCCCCAGGATCGGTGCCAGCGCGTCCGCGTACAGCATCACGAGGGCCTTGCGGCGGGCGTTCCCGTAGAGGCTGGTGATGGTGTACGTGTTGAAGCCGTCGGCGAAGTCGTGGGTGATGACGGCGAGTGCGACGGCCGCTCCGATCCCGCCGCCGATCTGGAAGGCGGCACCGAGCGCGATGCCGTCCATCAGGCTGTGGCCCACCAGGGCGGCCGCCGCAGTGAGACCGACCTGCGGCACCCGTTCCTCGCTCGCCCCGTGTGCCGCCTGGCGTACGGCCAGCGACCGCTCGACGACATGGGCCGTCAGGAAGCCGCCCACGAAGAGCAGCAGCGCCGCGGGGACCCCGAAGACGTGCTCGCCCGCGGCCTCGATCGCCTCGGGCAGCAGATCGAGTCCCACCACACCCAGCATCAGACCACCGGCGAAGCCGAGCACGAGGTGCCGGCGGTCACTGACGCGCTGCGCGACCCAGCCGCCTGCCAGGGTCATCAGGAACGCGCCGAGCGCGACGAATACCGCCATGGGCCCTTGCTAGCGGATCGACCCCACCCTCCGCACCTTCAGTCCCCCTGACCCGTGTCCCCCGGAAGGACGTCCTCTCTTGACCCGGTCCGTGCTCGTCGTGGGTGTCGGTGCCCGCCGGGGCGCCTCCGCGGAGGCGGTGCTCGGGCTGATCCGCGGGACGCTGGAGGCGGCCGGCCTCACGGCGACGGACGTGGTCGAGCTGGCGACCCTCGACACCAGAGCGGACGAGCCGGGTGTCGCCGGCGCGGCGGCGCGGCTGGGCGTGCCGCTGCGCCCGTACACGGCGGAGCAGCTGGCCGCGGTGCCGGTGCCTCATCCATCGGCCGCACCCCGTGCCGCCGTGGCCACCGGGTCGGTCGCCGAGGCAGCCGCGCTCCTGAGCGCGGATGAACTGCTGGTACCCAAGCGGAAGTCGGCGTCGGTGACCTGTGCGGTGGCCCGCCGGAACCCGATGTCCAAAACCCGGGCATCGACGAATGGCGCCCCGCCGTCCACCATGGCTGCCATGCTCCCCCCCACGAAGCACATCGAGAACACCGGGCCCGATCTGCGGCACCACGGTGACGCGGAGACACGCGGCCTGGATCTGACGGACCTGGCAGTGAACGTCCGGACCGGCACACCCCCGGACTGGCTGCGCGAGCGCATCGCCGCTTCGCTCGGTTCCCTGTCCTCCTATCCGGACGGGCGGCAGGCCCGTACGGCGGTGGCCGCTCGGCACGGTCTGCCCGAGGAGCGGGTCCTGCTCACGGCCGGCGCCGCCGAGGCGTTCGTGCTGATCGCGCGCGCCCTGCCCGCCCGCCGGCCGGTCGTCGTGCATCCCCAGTTCACCGAGCCCGAGGCCGCCCTGCGCGCGGCGGGTCACGAGGTGGGGCGGGTGCTGCTGCGCCCGGAGGACGGCTTCCGGCTCGATCCGGCGGCCGTGCCCGAGGACGCGGACCTGGTGATGGTCGGCAATCCGACGAACCCGACCTCCGTGCTCCATCCCGCCGCGGTGCTCGAGGAACTCGCACGGCCCGGGCGGACGCTGGTGGTGGACGAGGCGTTCATGGACGTCGTCCCGGGCGAGCGGGAGGCCCTGTGCGCACGTCAGGACATCCCCGGTCTCGTCGTACTGCGGAGCCTGACCAAGACGTGGGGCCTGGCGGGCCTGCGGATCGGTTACGTGCTGGCCGATCCCGCGACGACCGCCCTGCTGCATGAGGCGCAGCCGCTGTGGCCGGTGTCCTCTCCGGCGCTGGCCGCCGCCGAGGCGTGCATGGACCCGCGCGCGCTGGTCGAGGCGGCGGACGCGGCGGACCGGATCGCGGTGGACCGCGCGCATCTGCTTGCGGGCCTGGCGGAGTTCGGCGAGCTGACGGTCGTGGAGCCGGCCGCGGGGCCGTTCGTGCTGCTGAGGCTGGAGCGCGCGGACGAGGTGCGCGCACTGCTGCGTTCGCGGGGCTTCGCGGCGCGCCGCGGGGACACGTTCCCGGGGCTGGGCAGCGACTGGCTGCGGCTCGCCGTGCGCGACCGTGTCACGACCAACCGGTTCCTGCAGGCCCTCGACCTGGCCTTGCAGGGCTTGCCCCGAAGAGCCGCGGGCTGACTCCCATCACCCCCGCAGGGGAGAGCGGTGTTCCGTCCTGCGAACACCGCTCTCCCCTGGGAGCGCCCGGGTGGGGGACGGTCAGCCCTGGGCCCGCCTGCGCGCGACGACGGTGGCACCCGCCCCGACCGCCAGCAGAACGGCGGCGCCGCCCGCGATGTACGGCGTCGAGGAACTGGAGCCCGTCTCGGCGAGATCGCCCGTGCCGGCGGCCTGGACCGGGTCGGCACCGGTCTGCGGCTTCACGTCGACCGGTTCCTCCTTGCCGCCTGTGCCGCTCCCGCTCGTGCCGCTCCCTCCCGTGTCACCGGAACCCCCCGTGTCACCCGAGCCGCCGTTACCGGCCGTGGAGCCGGTCGTGGAGCCGCCCGTCGAACCACCGCTGCCGCCGTCCTCGCCCCCGTCGCCCGATCCCCCGTTCTGCGAACCACCGTCCTCGGAACCGCCGTTGCCGGAACCGCCGTTGTCCTGGCCCCCGTTGTGCGACCCGCCGCCCTTCGGCGTCTCACACGTCGCCTCGGCGAGCGTGACCTCACCCTCGACCTCGGCGACGTTCAGCTCGAGCGGGTTCACCGACACCCGCAGCCGCAGCGCCGTCGCGGCCGCCGTCCGCGAGGTGGTCTCGGTCTTCGACAGGTCGAGCGTCACCTCGCCGACCCCCGGCACGTCGACCTCCGTGGTGCCGCCGGAGGTCAGCCGGATCCTCTTGCCGAGCACCGAGACGTGCCCGAGGACGTTGGACTCCGCGACCGGCGTCCTGCCCACCCGGCACGTCGCCTTCGAGGTGACCTTCTCGACCTCGATCAGCGACAGCCTTGGCAGTCCCGGCACATGGACGCGGGCCTTGGCCAGGTTCGTGTACCCCTCGGCCTTCCGCGCGTCCACCGTGGCGTCCGCCGTGGCCACGTCCGCCTTCAGCAGGTGGATGGGGCGGCCCTTCTCGGCTCCGTCGAGCTCCACGCTGAGAGCCGTCTTCTCCGCGCTCGCCGGCGCGTGCACCTCGTTGAGGCTGGTCCGGAGCGGAACCTGGACCGACTTGTTCAGGAGTGAGACGTCCAGCCCGGCGCGCAGCACGACCGCGCTCGCTTTGCCGTGACCGCCTCCCGGTGTGGCCGGGGCCGTCGCGGTGGCTGCCTGCGCGGGGACGGCGACAAGCAGGGCGACGGGAGCCGCGGCGACCGCCAGGGCGGCCAGGCGGAAGGTGTTGCTGTTCAAGATGGTGGAACCCCCACATGAGACATGGAGCCGCCGGCGCCGTCCAATGGGGGACATCGCGGGCACCGGTGGCCTCGACTCCGTGAATCTTTACGCACGAAGAGTGAACTGGTGGATACCTAACGCCAGTTCACCCCAAAGGGGGGTTTTCGCCCACGTGTTCGAATCTAGCGGCACAGGAGTTCCTCGGCGTCATCCTTCCGGCCCGCCCGGAGAGCCCGTCACCCCTCCACGACCCGCGAGGGCGAGATACTTCAACGAGAGTCGGGACCAGGAGTCACCGCCGGTCAACACGACGCCCCGACCGGGGTCAACCCCCATCAGCCCGTCACCCTCCCGTTGAGCACCACGTGGCGAGGGGCGGAGAGCACCCTCACGTCGCCCCTCGGGTCCTCGTCGTACAGCACCAGGTCGGCGGGGGCGCCCTCCTCCAGCACCGGGCGTCCGAGCCACCGCCGCGCGCCCCAGGCCGTGGCGGAGAGCGCGTCCAGCGGCGGGATCCCGGCTTTCACCAGCTCGGAGACCTCGTCCGCGATCAGCCCGTGGGCCAGCGATCCGCCCGCGTCCGTACCGGCGAAGACCGGGATGCCCGCGTCGTACGCCGCGCGCACCGTGTCGTAGCGGCGCGCGTGGAGCCGCCGCATATGGGCGGACCAGCGGGGGAACTTGGCCTCGCCGCCCGCTGCCATGTCCGGGAACGTGGCGATGTTCACCAGGGTCGGGACGATCGCCACGCCGCGCTCCACGAAGAGCGGCACGGTGTCCTCGGTCAGCCCCGTCGCGTGCTCGATGCAGTCGATGCCGGCCTCCACCAGATCCCGGAGGGAGTCCTCGGCGAAGCAGTGCGCCGTGACCCTGGCGCCGAGCCGGTGCGCCTCGGCGATCGCGGCCTCGACCTCGCCTCGGGGCCAGCACGCGGTCAGGTCCCCGGCGTCCCGGTCGATCCAGTCGCCCACGAGCTTCACCCAGCCGTCACCGCGGCGCGCTTCCTGTGCGACGTAGGCGACCAGATCGCCGGGCTCGATCTCGTGCGCGTAGTTACGGATGTAGCGACGGGTCCTGGCGATGTGGCGGCCCGCCCTGATGATCTTCGGCAGGTCCACGCGCTCGTCCACCCACCGGGTGTCGGAGGGCGATCCCGCGTCCCGGATGAGCAGCGTGCCGGCCTCCCGGTCGCAAAGGGCCTGCTTCTCGCTGGTCGCCGCGTCGACGGGCCCCTGGTGGTCGAGTCCGACGTGGCAGTGCGCGTCCACCAGGCCCGGCAGCGCCCACCCGGTGAGCGTCTCAGCGTCGTCCGCGCCCGGCGGCCTCTCGTAGGTGACGCGACCGTCGACGGCCCAGAGCCCGTCCCTCACCTCGTCGGGTCCGACGAGCACCCGCCCCTTGATCCGCAGCACCGGCGCCACCTCGTGATCACTCATGCACAGCACTGTACGAGGCCGTCCCGACGGGGCTCCGGGAGGCGCTGGGTACCCTCGACGCAGGCGCTGACCGCGCACCGGCCGACCCGAAGAGAGCACCACCGTGACGCACCCGTTCCTCGACCTGGCCCCGCTCACCGCCGCACGTTTCGCGGCGATCGAGCGGCGGGTGGCCGGCCTCCTCGACACCGAGCAGGACGTCGTCATCATGCAGGGCGAGGCGCTGCTGCCCCTCGAAGGCTGCATCCGGGGCGGTGCCCGTCCCGGCTCGACCGCGCTGAACGTCGTCACGGGGCCGTACGGCCAGACCTTCGGCAACTGGCTGCGCGACTGCGGCGCCGAGGTCGTCGACCTCGAGGTCCCGTTCCACTCCGCGGTCACCGCCGAGCAGGTCGAGCGGGCGCTGGCCGAGCACCCGGAGATCGACTTCGTGTCGCTGGTGCACGCCGAGGCGGCGACCGGGAACACCAATCCCGTCGCCGAGATCGGTGAGGCCGTACGCGCGCACGGCGCTCTGTTCATGCTGGACGCCGTCGCGTCGGTCGGCGCGGAGCCGCTGCTGCCCGACGCCTGGGGCGTGGACCTGTGCGTCATCGGCGCGCAGAAGGCCATGGGCGGGCCGGCCGGCGTCTCGGCGGTCTCCGTGAGCGCGCGGGCCTGGGAGCGGATGGCCGCGAACCCGCGGGCTCCACGGCAGTCCTACCTCTCGCTCCTCGACTGGAAGGCCCGCTGGATCGACGGCGGCCGCGCGGCGCTGCCGCACGCCCCCGCACAGCTGGAGATGCTGGCGCTGGAGGCCTGCCTGGAACGGATCGATGCGGACGGTCTGGACGCCGTGACCGCGCGGCACGCGTCGGCGGCGGCGGCCACCCGTGCGGGCGCCACGGCGCTCGGCGGCGGTCTGGCGCCGTACGTCCACGACGCCCGGGACGCGGCGCCGGTCGCCACGACCCTTCGGGCCCCGGCCGGTGTCGACGCCTCGGCCCTGGTCGCCCGGGCCCTGGCGGCCGACCCCTCGCTGCCGCTGATCGCGGGCGGCGGGGCGCTCGCCAAGGAGATGATCCGGGTCAACCACTACGGCGCGGAGGCGACCCGTGACGCGGTGGTGTCCTCACTGGCCGCCCTGGGGGCCGCGCTGGCGGACGCGGGCCGGGAGACCGACCTGCATGCTGCCCGCGAAGCCGTCCGGGAAACCTGGCCCAACCACTGAATTCACTTATTTCACCCGTTCGGCCCAATTGACCCGAAAGAAAGGGGAGCTGCCTTTCCGGGCAGCTCCCCGCATTCTTCTTCCCGCTCTTCGCATTCTTAAACGCGGAAGTTCGCACAGGGTGGATCCTGCAATCCGGCCGCGTGTCGTGGGGGTTACAACGATGTGACCAACCCCACATCGGTTCCGTTATGACCGATAAATTCGGGACAAGAACACACAAATTTTCGCCCGATCGAAGCCGATCCACGCCCGCCTGATAACACAGCCCTCCCGCTGACCCAACCCCTTCCGGCGATGCAATTTTGATTTTTGCTGGGTAAATTCAATTCTCATGACCGCCGCACCAGCAGATTTTGCAAGTGCCCGAAGCGAATTCCTCAGAATCGACACCCCACGAGTGGAGGACGGAGCCGCGATCTGGCGCATCGCCCGCGACTCCGAGGTGCTCGACCTGAACTCCTCGTACAGCTACCTGCTGTGGTGCCGTGACTTCGCGGCGACCTCCGTGGTCGCCCGCGACGAGAACGGCGACCCGATCGCCTTCGTGACCGGGTACATCCGCCCCGACCGCCCCGAGACGCTCGTCGTCTGGCAGGTGGCCGTCGACCGTGCCCACCGGGGCAAGGGACTGGCCGCGAAGCTGCTGGACGCGCTGACCGCCCGTGTCGCCTCCGAGCAGGGCCTTGCCTCCGTCGAGACGACCATCACGCCGGACAACGCCGCCTCCGACCGGCTGTTCACCTCCTTCGCCCAGCGGCACGACGTGCCCGTGGCGCACGAGGTGCTCTTCGACGGCGCGCTGTTCCCCGAGGGAACGCACCTGCCGGAAGTGCTCTACCGCATCGGCCCCTTCTAGGGCCTCCCGTCGCCCCTCGCGCCCCGCCCGGGCGCGGCTTCCCGGGGCATGCCTGACCCGCCGCCCGTCACACCCCCCTCGAGCAGGAGATCCGCTGTGACCATCACCCCGCCCGCACTGAGTGTCTTCGAGAGCCTTGAGTCGGAAGTACGCAGCTACTGCCGCAGCTGGCCCGCGGTCTTCGACCGCGCGCAGGGCGCCCGGCTCACGGACGAGGACGGCCACTCCTACCTGGACTTCTTCGCCGGTGCCGGATCGCTCAACTACGGCCACAACAACCCGGTGCTGAAACGCGCGCTGATCGACTACATCGAGCGCGACGGCATCACCCACGGCCTGGACATGGCGACCACTGCCAAACGGGCCTTCCTGGAGACGTTCGAGAACGTCATCCTGCGCCCCCGAGACCTGCCCTACAAGGTGATGTTCCCCGGCCCGACCGGCACGAACGCCGTCGAGTCGGCGCTGAAGCTCGCCCGTAAGGTCAAGGGCCGCGAGTCCGTCGTCTCCTTCACCAACGCCTTCCACGGCATGTCGCTCGGCTCACTCGCCGTCACCGGCAACGCCTTCAAGAGGGCCGGCGCCGGCATCCCGCTGGTGCACGGCACCCCGATGCCCTTCGACAACTACTTCGAGGGCAAGGTCCCCGACTTCCTCTGGTTCGAGCGGCTCCTGGAGGACCAGGGATCCGGGCTCAACAAGCCCGCCGCCGTGATCGTGGAGACCGTGCAGGGCGAGGGCGGCATCAACGTCGCACGCGCCGAGTGGCTCCGCGCGCTGCAGGAACTGTGCCACCGCCAGGACATGCTCCTGATCGTCGACGACATCCAGATGGGCTGCGGCCGTACCGGCGGCTTCTTCTCCTTCGAGGAGGCCGGCATCGTCCCGGACATCGTCACCCTGTCGAAGTCGATCAGCGGCTACGGCCTGCCCATGTCGCTCTGCCTCTTCAAGGGCGAGCTGGACATCTGGGAGCCGGGCGAGCACAACGGCACCTTCCGCGGCAACAACCCGGCGTTCGTCACCGCCGCCGCCACGCTGGACGCGTACTGGGCCGACGGCCAGATGGAGAAGCAGACCCTGGCCCGTGGCCAGCAGGTGGAGCAGACGCTGCTCGCCATCTGCGGCGAGGAGGCCACCGCGCAGTTCCGTGGCCGCGGTCTGGTCTGGGGCCTGGAGTTCACCGACCCGGCGCGCGCATCCGCCGTCTGCGCACGCGCGTTCGAGCTGGGTCTGCTGCTGGAGACATCCGGCCCGCAGTCCGAGGTCGTGAAGCTGCTGCCGCCGCTCACCATCACCCCCGAGGAGCTGGACGAGGGCCTGCGCACGCTGGCCAGGTCCGTCCGTGAGACCGCCTGAGCGGGGTACACCCCCGCGGAAGACACCACTGAGCAGGACAGAAGAGAAAGGCACCATCCCACCGTGATCGTCCGATCTTTCAGCGACATCGAGAACACCGACCGGCACATCAAGTCCGCTTCAGGGACCTGGGAGAGCAAGCGCATCGTGCTCGCCAAGGAGAAGGTGGGCTTCTCGCTGCACGAGACCGTGCTCTACGCCGGCACGGAGACGTCGATGTGGTACGCGAACCACATCGAGGCCGTTCTGTGCACCGAGGGCGAGGCCGAACTCACCAACGACGAGACCGGCGAGACGCACTGGATCTCCCCCGGGACGATGTACCTGCTGGACGGACACGAGCACCACACGCTGCGGCCGAAGACCGACTTCCGCTGCGTGTGCGTCTTCAACCCCCCCGTCACCGGACGGGAGGACCATGACGAGAACGGTGTATACCCGCTGCTGACAGAGGAGGGCTGAACCATGACCACCGACGTACGCACCGACCTGTACCCCTCGCGCGGCGCCGCCGAGATGACCACTCCCCGCCAGGACCCGGTCATCTGGTCCGCGCCGGGCACGCCGGGACCTGTCTCCGTCAAGGATCTCCAGGGCTTCGAGGAGAACGGGTTCCTCACCGTCGACCAGATCGTCACCCCCGGCGAACTGGGCGTCTACCAGGCGGAGCTGGAGCGCCTCATCTCGGACCCCGGTGTCCGCGCCGACGAGCGCTCGATCATCGAGCCGAAGTCGCAGAGCGTGCGATCCGTGTTCGAGGTGCACAAGCTCAGCGAGGTCTTCGCGAAGCTCGTCAGCGACGAGCGCGTGGTCGGCCGGGCCCGCCAGATCCTCGGATCCGACGTGTACGTCCACCAGTCGCGGATCAACGTGAAGCCGGGCTTCGGGGCGTCGGGCTTCTACTGGCACTCGGACTTCGAGACCTGGCACGCCGAGGACGGCCTGCCGAACATGCGGACCGTGTCCGTCTCGATCGCGCTGACCGAGAACTTCGACACCAACGGCGGGCTGATGATCATGCCCGGCTCGCACAAGTCGTTCGTCGGCTGCGCGGGCGAGACGCCGAAGGACAACTACAAGAAGTCCCTGCAGATGCAGGACGCCGGCATCCCGTCCGACGAATCGCTGACGAAACTGGCCGACCGGCACGGCATCAAGCTCTTCACGGGCAAGGCCGGTTCGGCGACCTGGTTCGACTGCAACTGCATGCACGGTTCGGGGGACAACATCACCCCGTACGCGCGCAGCAACGTCTTCATCGTGTTCAACAGCGTGGACAACACGGCGCAGGAGCCCTTCGCGGCTCCGGTACGCCGGCCCGAGTTCATCGGGGCGCGCGACTTCACCCCGGTGGGGTAGGCGCGTACGACGGTCAGGTGGGGCGGGACGCATCGCGTTCCGCCCCTTCCGCGTGCCGCCCCGCCCTCGGCGCCCGGGGCGTTCAACTCGCTGGACCGGAGCACCCGGTGCCGGAGAGGGTGGGCCCATGACATCTCTCGTACAGCACATCACCATCGACTGTGCCGACGCCTACGAGCTCGCCGGTTTCTGGGCCGCGGTGCTCGGTTCCTCCGTGTCCGACGACGACGAGCCCGGTGACCCCGAGGCACTCGTCGAGACGCCGGGTGCCGCGCTGCTCTTCATCACGGTGCCCGAACCCAAGAGCACCAAGAACCGCGTCCACCTGGACCTGCGCCCCGAGGGCCGGACCCGCGACGAGGAGGTCGAGCGGCTTCTCGCGCTGGGGGCCACGCTGGTGGGCGACCACCGCAAGCCCAACGGCAGGGGCTGGGCCACGCTGGCCGACCCGGAGGGCAACGAGTTCTGTGTGGAGCTCGGTGCGCCGGAGCGCGCCGCGCTGACCGGAGCCCGGCTGCCGGTCACCGCCGACGACGTGACGCTGGCGGTGCGGCTGGCGGTCGACACCCTCGCCGAGTCCCCGGCGGACGACTGGCACATCCCGGCGGGAACGCTGGAGTGGGACTGCTGGGAGACCGTGGAGCATCTGAGCGACGACCTCTTCGCGTACGCCGTCCAGCTCGGCGGGCGTACACCTCCGCCGGACCGCGAGGTGCCGTACCGGTACGCGCCCGAGCGCGAGGGCGGTCCCCGGAACTCGATCTTCGCGAACCCGGAGGCGGGAACCTCCGGGCTGCTCCAGACACTGGAGACGAGTGGCGCCCTGCTCACCGCGATGGTGCGGACGACCCCTTCGCACGTGCGCTCCCACCACGTGTTCGGGCTCTCCGACCCGGAGGGCTTCGCCGCGATGGGCGTCGTCGAGACGCTGGTGCACACCCACGACGTCGCCTCCGGCCTGTCGCTCTCCTGGTCCCCGCCCCAGGACCTCTGCGACCGGGTACTGGCCCGGCTCTTCCCCGAAGCCCCGGACGACGAGGACCGGTGGGCCGTGCTGCTCTGGTCCACCGGCCGTGCCGACCTGCCGGGCCGCGACCGTGTCACCTCGTGGAAGTGGCACGGCGCACCCCTGTAGCCGTCAGCGACACGGAAACCGGGCGGGGGCTGGGTACACCGGCCCCCGCCGCACGCCGGGCCGTCTCAGCGGACCCGCCGGGCCAGCACCTGCCCCGGCCATGTCCCGGACAGGAAGGTGTCGGTGGGCGCGAAGCCGTTGCGTTCGTAGTACGCGACCAGTTCGCCTCCCCCGCCCGCCCAGCAGTCGACCCGCAGCAGGCCGACAGCCGCCCGCCGGGTCTCCTCCACGGCGTGGGCCAGCAGGGCCGCCCCGGTCCCCAGACCCACGTGCCGCCGGTCGGTGACCAGCAGGCGTACGTACCGCTCCGGCTCCCCGGCCGCCGCGATCGGCATCTGCGGGCTCGGCCCGGAGTCCAGCACCAGGGCCCCGGCGGGTACGCCGTCGAGTTCGGCGACGTACGGCGAGTTCACCGTGGTGTAGCGCTGGACGCGCTCGGTGCCGCCGGGTATCCGCGAATACGGGGTCGTGCCCCACTGTTCGGTGTTGCCGCGGGCGTTCATCCAGGCCACCGCGGAGTCGAGCATGTCCAGGATGGCCGGCGCGTCCGCCGGGCCGCCCGGCCTGATCCGTATGCCGTGCGCCGTACGGTCCGTCGAGCCTCGGGCCGCGCCCCGCGTCGTGTCGTCGTCCACGGCGGCAGTCTGCCACGCGGGCCGTTGGGACTTCCGGGCCGCGGTGTCCGGTTCCTGGGGCCCGGGCGGGTGCCGGCGCGAGGTGGGTGACCGGCGTGCGCCACCGGCCCGAGACCCGGCGAGAGCCCGGTGCGGCCGCCGGCTCAGCCGGAGAGCACGTCCAGCGCTCGGTCGACGTCGGCCTCGGTGTTGTAGAGGTGGAAGGAAGCCCGCAGATTCCCCGCCCGGGCGGAGATCACGACCCCCGCAGTGGCCAGTTCCGGTTCGCGGTCGCCCAGACCGGGCACCGCGACGACGGCGGAGTCGCCGGGCACCGCCTCGTGTCCGATCGACGCCAGCCCTTCGCGGAACCTGGCGGCCATCCCGGTCGCACGGGTATACAGGGCGTCCGCCCCGATCTCGTGCAGCAGGCCAAGCGACTGCTCGGCTCCGTGGTAGGCGAAGAACGCCACCGCGGAGTCGAAGCGCCGCGCGTCGACGGCGAGTTGCCCGACCGGGCCGTACGTACTGTTCCAGCGGTCCTCGGCGGCGACCCAGCCCGCGTAGAGCGACGGGAGGGCCGGCTGCGCCTCCTCGGTCACGGTCAGGAACGACGTGCCCCGTGGGCACAGCAGGAACTTGAAGCCGCCGGTGACGGTGTAGTCCCAGGCCCCCGCGTCCAGCGGAAGCCAGCCCGCCGACTGGCTCGCGTCGAGGAGCGTCCGGGCCCCGTGCGCGGTGGCGGCCGCGCGGACCGCGTCCAGGTCGGCGATCCGGCCGTCGGCGGACTGGACGCAGGAGAAGGCGACGACCGCGGTACCGGGGCGGACGGCATCGGCCAGCTCATCCAGCGGGACGTACCTCATCTTCAGATCGCCGCGCACCGCGAACGGACTCACGACGGAACTGAACTCCCCTTCTGGGGCCAGGACTTCCGCGCCGGAGGGCAGCGAAGCCGCGACGATGCCCACGTGGGCGGCGACGGAGCCGCCGACGGCGACCCGGTCCGGTCCGACGCCGGCGAGCCGGGCGAAACCGGACCTGGCCGCGTCCACCGCCTCGAAACTGCCCGCACCGGCCGGACGGCCCGCCGCGTTGTCCTCGGCCAGCGCCTTGACGGCCTGGACGGCCCGGCGGGGCAGGATCCCGCAGCTGGAGGTATTGAGATAGGTCGTCTCAGGGGCGAACTCGGCGGCTGTGACCTGGTCGATCGCGGGAGTCTTCATGCCTCCAGCCTGACCGCCGCCCAATCCGGCGTCAATCAAGCCGTGTTGAGCGGCGGTTCCAAGAAGTACTTATACCTGGGCGCCGCTCGCGGGGACCTCGCAGGCCCCGTCCGTGTCACAGACGGCGCCGTCCTCGCCGAGCGGGATGAGAGCGCTGACCTCGCGGTCCTTCCACGCCTGCTCCAGCGCCTGCACGAAGACCTCGGACGGCTGGCCGCCGGAGATCCCGTAACGCCGGTCGAACACGAAGAAGGGCACAGCGTCGGCGCCGAACTCGGCCGCCTCACGCTCGTCCGCCCGCACATCGTCCGCGTACGCCTCGGGGTCGGCCAGCACCGCGCGCGCCTCGTCGGCGTCGAGGCCCGCCTCGACGGCCAGGTCGGCCAGCACCGTGTCGTCGAAGACCGAGCGCTCCTCGGCGAAGTTCGCCCGGTAGGCCAGGCTCAGCAGCTCGTCCTGGCGCCCGCGGGCCTTGGCGAGGTGCAGGAGCCGGTGGATGTCGAAGGTGTTGCCGGTGTCGCGCCCCTCGCTGCGGTAGCCGAGCCCTTCTGCCTGCGCGTTCGCCGCGACGTTGGCCTCCATGCCCCGGGCCTCCTCGGGGGTGCGCCCGTACTTCTTCGCCAGCATGTCGATCACCTTCTCGGTGTCACCCTTGGCGCGGCCGGGGTCGAGCTCGAAGGAGCGGTGGACCACCTCGACCTCGTCACGGTGGGCGAACCCCGCCAGGCCCTTCTCGAAGCGGGCCTTGCCTATGTAGCACCAGGGACAGGCGATGTCGCCCCAGATCTCGACGCGCATGACTCTTCTACTCTCAGCTCTGCGGTATCCGTGCGGAGGGGGCCTCCGTCGCCGCTTCAACGTACGGCCCGGCCTGCTGATTCCCCGTGCGCGGGCCCGTGACCGGCGGGTCTCTCCGAACGGTGGGGCGATGGGGCCGGAACGGTCGGGCGGGCGCGTAGCCTCCCGGAATGGACCTGCGACTGGCGGCGTACGCCGTGTGCATCGAAGACGGACAAGTGCTCCTCTCGCAGTCCGTGCAGCCGGACGGCCTGAGGACGTGGACCCTGCCCGGCGGGCGGGTCGAGCACGCGGAGGATCCGTTCGACACGGTGATCCGCGAGGTGGCCGAGGAGACAGGCCTGGATACTGTGGTGGAACGCCTGCTGGGGGTCGACTCCCGGGTGGTCCCCGCCGCCGAGCGGCACGTGTCCGGCCGCCCCGGACTCCAGAACATCGGCATCTTCTACCAGGTCCGCGTCACAGGCGGCCGGCTACGTCCGGAGCCCGGCGGTGCGACAGTGGAGCCCGCCTGGACCCCCGTGGTCGACGTCTCCCGCCTCGGCCGCTCCTCACTGGTCGACATCGGCCTCGCACTGGCCCGCGCCGTCCCCGCGACCGGCCATGTCGCCGCCGTCCCGGTCGGTGGCCTGGTCCGGCACTGAGCCCCGCCTCACCCGCCCGCCAGCCGTTCGGGGCCGCGTCCCGGTGCCTCCCGCGACATCTCGGCCCACACGGTCTTCCCGGACGGCGGGAAAGGCCGTACGCCCCAGTCCGCCGCGAGTGCGTCCACGACCACCATTCCGAGACCACTCGCGGAACGGACGGGGAGGCGCTCCCCGCGCGGGTCGGTGACCTCGATCCTGAGCCCAGCGCCCGGCAGCCGCACGAGCGTCAGCCGGAAGCCCCGCCCTTCCAGGCGCCCGTGCCGTACGGCGTTGGATGCCAGCTCCGCGACCACGAGAGCGGCGGCGTGGGTGGAGTCGCCGTCACGGAACCACCCCCAGGCGACGAGCTGCTCCACCGTCAGCAGGCGCCCGAGCCGGGCACCTCGCCGGGTGGCGCTGAGCAGCTGCGTGAACTGCGGGGCCTTAACCACTGCCTGTTGCATACCGAGGTGTACGGATTCGCTCTTCACGCCACTCAGCGTGGCCCCGTGACCGTACGCTTACCGGGGGTGATCGCGGTACGTGACGAGCGTGTACCGGTACCCACGGCGGCGGGTACCGGAGGTACCGGTGGTTCTGGAGAGCGCGGTCCGCGACGACGACGGATCGGACGAAGCGGCGTCGGACCTGTTCCGGGTGGTCGGCAGCCAGATCCGGCTGCTCAGGGAGCGGGCGGACCTCACCCAGCGGGAGCTGGGCGAGCGGCTGGGATACAGCGAGGATCTCATCCGCTCCCTGGAGCGAGGCCGGCGCACGGCGCAGCCGGAGTTCCTGGACGCGGCGGACGAGTTACTGGGGGCGGGCGGGCTGCTGCGCGCGGCGAAGGAGGACGTGACGCGGGCGAAGGCCCGGGCGCGGGTGAAGCATCCGGCGTGGTTCCGGGACTACGCGCGGCTGGAGGCGGATGCGGTGGAGGTCCATGAATACGGCAGCCATGTCGTGCCTGGCCTGCTGCAGACGGAGGAGCACGCGCGTGCCCTGTTCGCGATGCGCAAGCCGCTCCTGGATGAGGAGACGATCGGCCTCAGGGTCACAGCGCGACTGGGGCGGCAGGAGCTGCTGACCCGCTGGCCCGCACCGATTCTGACGTGCATCATCGAGGAATCGGTGCTGCGCAGGCCCATCGGTGGCGCTGCGGTGCACCGGGGGCAACTGGAAAAGCTTCTTGAACTCGGGCGGTTGCGCAGTCTGGAACTTCAGGTCATGCCCACCGTGATCGACGAACACGCGGGTCTGGGCGGCCCCTTCATCCTCCTGACGCCCAAGGGCCGCACGCAGGTGGCCTATCTGGAGGTCCAGAACGTCAGCAGGCTGGTCACCGATCCGGACGAAGTCCGTATCCTGGCGGCACGCTACGGCAGCATCAGGGCGCAGGCGCTCAACCCGCCCGACTCCCTGACTGCCATCGAGGAGTTGCTGGGAGCGGCATGAGTATGGATGGCTCTGCGGACACGGCGACGCCCCTCGTCTGGGTCAGGAGCACCCACAGCTCCAACGAGGGTGGTGCGTGCGTCGAGGTCGCCACCACCCCGCACTCCATCCTCATCCGCGACTCCAAGGACGTCACCCGCCCCCACCTGATCGTCTCCCCGGCCCGCTGGGCGCACTTCGTGCGGTACGCGGCCGGGGCGGGGTGACCGCCTGTGGCTGAGCGACGCAGGGGCCCGGGTCCTCTCGGACTCCGGGCCCCTGAGCGTGCCGATCCCGCGTACCGCAGGTCAGCTGCCGTCGCGCCGGTCGGCGGGGCCGGTGGGCAGGTAGGCGATCCGGTCGAACGACACCGCGCAGCCGTCACCCGTGGGCGACTGGGCGAGGAAGCCGATGCGGGCCGCGGCGCGCTCCTGCTCCGCCCCCAGGGTGAAGACGCGGACGAAGGTCCAGCGTTCGCCGTCCTCGGAGGCGTGGAAGGCGAACGCGCCGCCGGTGCGGCTGAGCCGCAGCCAGTGCGTGTCCCCGTCCACGACGGTGGAGTTGACGTCGTCGGACTGACCACGGGTGACCACGGTGCAGACCGTGGGGCGCTCCGGTGAGAGTTCGAGGCAGAGCTTCGCCCAGTCCCGCTCGCCGACGTGGAGGTAGAGCACGCCCGCGTCGAACGCCGCGGCGAAGCCGACGCGCACCCGGGCGATCAGCTGGAAGTCACCCTCCGGCACCGCGCCCAGCAGGCGCGGCGCGTCGGAGGCGGGCTCCAGAGTTTCGCCACCCGGCGGGACGAAACGGTCCTGCTTCGCGCCGGCGGAGCCGCTCAGCACGCCGTTCTCGTAGATCCAGCCGCCGTCGGGGCCGTAGGGCTCCAGACCGAAGGGCAGTTCGGGGATCTCGACGGTGGTCATGCGCTCCGCCCGTCCACCCGGCGCGGCAGCCCCAGCGGGTTGTCCTCGCGCAGCTCCGGGGGCAGCAGGGCCTCGGGCGTCGTCTGGTAGCTGACCGGGCGCAGCCAGCGCTCGATCGCGGTGGCGCCCACCGAGGTGGAGGTGGACGTGGTGGCCGGATAGGGGCCGCCGTGGTGCTGGGCGGGGGCGACGGCGACGCCCGTCGGCCAGCCGTTGACCAGGACGCGCCCGGCCAGTGGGGTGAGCTCGGCCAGCAGTGCGGCCGCGCTCCCGTCGGCCTCCTCCGTGGCGATGTGGAGGGTGGCCGTGAGGTTGCCCGGCAGGCGGGAGAGCACGGAGGTGATCTCGTCGGCCGAGTCGTAACGCGCGACGACCGTGACGGGGCCGAAGCACTCCTCCAGCAGCGCGTCGTGCGGGCCCTCCTGGGCGAGCCGCTGCGCCGGGACGGTGAGGAAGCCCGGGGAGACGGTGTGTTCGCCGCCCGCGCCCGGGGTGACCGGGGCCTCGACGTCCGGGAGGGCGGCCCGCTCGGCCACACCGTGGACGAAGGCGTCGCGCATCCGGTGGTCGAGCATGACCCCGGCGCCGGTGGAGCTGACCGTCTCGGTCAGGGACTTGAGCAGCTGGTCGCCCGCCGCTCCGGACGGTGCGAACACGAATCCGGGCTTGGTGCAGAACTGCCCCGCGCCCATGGTCATCGAGCCGCCGAGGCCGGCACCGATCTGCTCCGCGCGCTCGGCGGCGGCGGCCTCGGTGACGACGACGGGGTTGAGGGAGCCGAGCTCACCGTGGAAGGGGATCGGGGCGGGGCGGGCGGCGGCCGCGTCGAAGAGGGCCCGGCCGCCGCGGATCGAGCCGGTGAAGCCGGCGGCGGAGACGAGCGGGTGCTTGACCAGCTCGACGCCCGCGTCGAAGCCGTGCACCACGGTCAGGACGTCCTCGGGCAGGCCGTGGCGTGCCGCCGCCCTGCGCAGGATCGACGCGCAGAGCTCGGAGGTGGCCGGGTGGTCGGGGTGTGCCTTGACGACGACCGGGCAGCCCGCGGCGAGCGCGCTCGCGGTGTCGCCGCCGGGGACGGAGAAGGCGAGCGGGAAGTTGCTGGCCGCGTAGACGGCGACGACGCCGAGCGGGATCTTGTAGCGGCGCAGGTCCGGCCAGGGCGGGGTCCTGCTGCCGTCCTCGTGGTCGATGTGGATGTCGAGGAAGGCGCCTTCTTCGACGACCTCCGCGAAGGCTCGCAACTGCGCCGCCGTGCGGGCGAGTTCGCCGGTCAGCCGGGCCGGCCCGAGCGCGGTCTCCGCGTCGGCGGCCTCGACGACGTGCTCCTGGGCCTCCGCGAGGAGATCCGCTGCGGTGCGCAGGAAGGCGGCGCGCACGGTGCGGTCGGCCAGCGTGCCGCGCACGGCGTGCGCCGCCCGGACGGCACGGTCGACCTCCTCCGCTGTAGCCTCCACCGCGACCTGCTCGCGCGGGTTCCCCGTACGGGGGTCGACGCTCCAGACTGGTGCTGCTGCCACCGTGTTTCCTTCCGGTCCACTGCCACACGAGGGAAGTTGTTCGGTATTCTGAACAGCGTTCCTGATCGTGAATACACGGGAACTCTATTTCCGGGTCTTCGGTGTTGGCAAGAAGTCGCAGGGTCGTACAAGCGAGGCCGTACAGGACGGCTGGAAGGGGCATGAGGCATGTCGGTTGCCGAGTCTGGTGGAGCACAGGTCAAGTCCGCTGTTCGGACGGTGGAGCTCCTCGAATACTTCGCGGGGCGCCCCGGTATGCACTCGCTGGCCGCCGTGCAGGAGGCCGTGGGCTACCCCAAGTCCAGCCTCTACATGCTCCTGCGCACGCTCGTGGAGCTCGGCTGGGTGGAGACAGACGCGACGGGCACGCGCTACGGCATCGGCGTGCGCGCCCTGCTCGTGGGGACGTCGTACATCGACGGCGACGAGGTCGTCGCCTCCGCCCGCCCCACCCTGGACCGGCTCTCGGACGACACCACGGAGACCATCCACCTGGCACGGCTGGACGGCACGAACGTGGTCTACCTCGCCACCCGGCAGTCCCAGCACTACCTACGCCCCTTCACCCGCGTCGGCCGCCGGCTGCCCGCCCACTCCACCTCGCTCGGCAAGGCCCTGCTGGCCACCCACAGCGACGAGCAGGTCCGCAAGATGCTCCCCGAGACGCTGCCGGCCCTGACCGAGCACACCCTCACCGACCGCGAGAAGCTGATCGAGGAGCTGCACGTCGTCCGCGAGCAGGGCTACGCGGTGGACCGCGAGGAGAACACCCTCGGACTGCGCTGCTTCGGCGTCGCGATCCCCTACCGCACACCCGCACGCGACGCGATCAGCTGCTCGGTGCCGGTCGCCAGGCTCACGCCCGCCCACGAGCAGATGGTCAAGGACGCCCTCTTCGACGCCCGCGACCGGCTCACCCTCGCCACCCGGAGGCTCTGACGACATGCATGTCACCCTGCGCGAGGTGCGGGACGGCGATCTGCCCCTGTTCTTCGAGTTCACGAGCGACCCCGAGGCGGTCCGCATGGCCGCCTTCACCAGTGCCGACCCGTCGGACCGGGCGATGTTCAACGCCCACTGGCAGCGCATCCGATCCGCCGACACCGTGACCATCCGCACCGTGCTCGCCGACGGAGCGGTCGTGGGCAGCGCCGGCGTGTACGGACCGCCGGACGAGCGCGAGGTCACCTTCTGGATCGACCGGGCGCACTGGGGCCGCGGGCTGGCGACCGCCGCGCTGCGGGCGCTGCTCGACCTCGTACCGGAGCGACCGCTGCACGCGCGGGCCGCGGCCGACAACGCCGGTTCGCTGCGGGTCCTGCAGAAGTGCGGGTTCGCCGTGACCGGTACGGACCGGGGATACGCCGAAGCCAGGGGCGAGGAGACCGACGAGGCGATCCTGCGGCTCGACGCCTGAGCGGAGGCCCCTGCGGGGTCCTGGGACCGAACGTGAAAAAGCGGTGAGAAGGGACACGAACGGGAACGGCCCCGACGGCCTCGTTCGTCCCTCATCGGGATGAACAAGACGATCAGGCGCGCTTCGGTCTTCTGCCTGCTCATGGTTCTCGCACTGCTGGTGCGCGCGACCTGGGTGCAGGGATACGAGGCCAAGGCGCTCGCAGACGACGAACACAACCGGCGGAACACGATCGCGCGGTACGCGCAGCCGCTCGGCGACATCATCGTGGCCGGTTCTCCGGTCACCGGTTCGAAGGAGACCAGCGGCGGCGACCTCCGCTACAAGCGCACCTACGACGAGGGTGAGCTGTACGCGTCGGTCACCGGCTACAGCTCGCAGACGTACGGCGCGACCCAACTGGAGGGCATCTACAGCCATGTGCTCGACGGCACCGACGACCGGCTCAAGAATCCCACCGATCTGATCACCGGGAAGCGGACGGCCCCGGGTGACGTGCTGACCACCATCGACCCCGGCGTGCAGAAGGCCGCAGCCGAAGCGCTGGGCGACGACCGGGGGGCTGCCGTCGCGATGGACCCGGAGTCCGGCCGGATCCTCGGGATGGTCTCCTCACCGTCGTACGACCCCTCCGACATCAGCGGCACTTCGGACGGCGACGCCTGGCAGAAGCTGCTGGACGCCGACGACAAGCCGCTGGTCAACCGGGCACTGCGGCAACCGCTGGCCCCCGGCTCGACGTTCAAGCTGGTGGTGGCCTCGGCGGCGCTGGAGAACGGCCTGTACGACTCGGTGGACCAGCCGACGGACAGCCCGAACCCGTACACCCTGCCGGGCACGTCCACGGTCCTGAAGAACGAGAGCGCCTCCGCCCCCTGCGAGAACGCGACGCTGCGGACGGCTCTCCAGTACTCCTGCAACAACGTCTTCGCGAAGGCTGCGGCCGACCTCGGCCAGGACAAGGTCAAGGCGATGGCGGACGCCTTCGGCTTCGACACCGAGAAGCTGGACGTGCCGGTGCGGGCGGCGCAGAGCGTGTACCCGACCGGCATGGACAAGGCGCAGACGGCACTGACCGGCATCGGCCAGTTCGAGGTGACCGCGACCCCCATGCAGATGGCCATGGTCTCGGCGGCCCTCGCCAACGGCGGCGAGCTGGCCGCGCCGCACATGGTCTCCAAGGTGACGGACGCCGACGGTTCCACCCTGGAGGACTTCGCCGACGGCGACACCGAGCGGGTCGTGAAGGCGTCCACGGCCGAACAGCTCCGCAGCGCCATGGTCACCGTCGTGGAGAAGGGCACCGGCACCAACGCGCGGATCCCCGGCGCCGAGGTGGGGGGCAAGACGGGAACCGCGCAGAACGGCGTGGACAACAGCAACACCCCGTACGCCTGGTTCACCTCGTACGCGAAGGACCGTTCCACCGGCAAGCAGGTCGCCGTGGCGGTGGTCGTGGAGGACTCGGGTTCGGCCCGCTCGGAGGTCAGCGGCAACGGTCTGGCCGCGCCGATCGCCCAGAAGATGATGAAGGCGGCCCTGAAGGACTGACTCGGGCATTGTCCCCCGCCGGAGGACATGCTTGTCGTAGTGCGCGTCCGCGCTGGCGTCGCTATACGCTTCCCAATTGCAATTGGGAACGAGTACCGGCGTAGCGCCCGCCAGCACACCAGTACGTGTGCTACGCCTGGTGTCCGCGCTTGTTGCCGTCAGTACTGCCGTCAGCGGTATAGACCGCGGATCGAGCTACGGCAGGAGTGTCAGCGCGGGGACGTGGGCGGGCTTGACGACGCTGAAGTGCCGCCGGTCGAGGGTGGCTACTCGGTCCACGCCGAAGCGCTCGGCCACCGCGATGACCGAGGCGTCGACCCCGCCGAGCGGGAAGTCGGCGTACTGGAGGACCAGCTCACCCATGCGCGTCAGGTCGGTGGGAGTGAGGTGGACCAGCTCGAATGTTCCCCGTGCGACCTCGGCGAGGAACGCCGCTTCGACCTGGGGCCAGCGCTCCAGGAGCCAGCAGACCTCGGTCATGACCGGGCTGGGCAGCAGACGGCGGCCGGTCAGCGACGTCAGCAGGGAGGCGCACTCCGGGTGGCGCCGGTCGGCCGCGTTGAATGCCGCAGCCAGGGGTCCGGTGTCCAGGACCGTGGCGATCACGCCGAGTCGCCGAAGCGCTTGCGCATCCGCTCGCGGATGTAGTCGTCGTGCCGTTCAGCCAGATCCTCTGGGCCGTTCACGCTGCCGATCAGGGCCAGCAGCCCGGCCGGGACCGACTCCTCGTCCTCGTTCGCGTCGACCGCCGGTAGTGACTGGGCGACCTGGGACAGTTCCTCGTCTTGGGTGACGAGCAGGCGCAGGCGTCGCACCTGGGTCGGGGTGAGCCGGTCCACCAGGTGGTGCATGTCCTCGTAGTCGTATGCAGCGGTCACGCCAGCAGTGTAGGACGACCCTGCGGCCTGGGGCAGCTGGATCGGCAGAGGTTCACCCCCGCTGGCGTGGTGCCGGCCAGCGCCCTCGGTGAGCCTGCGCGACGCACGTGAAGGGTCGGCCCCCTGGTCGACCCTTGCCTGCGATCCGGCCGTAGGACGGTCGTAGGCGATAGCTTGGTGCCTCCAGTTGCGCCTGATCATGGGAGTAAACGGCGGGGCTTGTCGGCGACGGCGGCCAGTCTTGGCGGGCGGACCCGCCTTGAACCTCGTAGAGAAAATCTGAACGCACACCTGGGCTGCCGGGTCAGCGGGCGGGCTCGCCGGTGCCTGCTTCCAGGACCTCGACGCGAGCGCGGAGGTCGGCCAGCTCCTGCCGGGCCACCGCCGTGCCCACCTCGCTGCCGCCCGGTGAGGCGTAAGGCAGCAGCGTGCACCGCAGGAACGCCGCCCAGTCGCCGCCCCGGACGTCCCCGTACGAGGCGCCCCGTTCCCCTGTGAGCCGGACCCTTCGGCCTGCCCACGCCACCCCGAGCCGTACCGCATCCGCGCTCCTGCCGAAAGGCCCCGTCCCGCATGCCCGCACAGCTCCAACTCCCGTACTCCGCAACCGTTCCAGCCGCTTCGCGTCCGTCGCCAGCGTTCACAACCCCGACCTGCCCAGCGGACGTCACCGCCTCGGCGGCAGGACGTTCGACGCTGGAGCGCCGCGCCAGGCTCACCGGGCATCGCACCAGCGTCGACAGCGCAACGGGCGAGGTCCTCGACCGCCCGGCCTCCTGCCCGAACTCGAACACCTTGCCGACCTCCTGGCCGCGATTCGGCGGACCGACCCGAGCAACCGACCCGAACCCGACGCTCGAAGCGCTCCGGCGACCGCGCCGGTCACCCGGCCGGTCACTGCACTGACCGGCTGACCAGTGCAGTCCGGACGGGGGCCGTCGCGTGACCTTGCGGGCTACGGTCTTTCACGTCTCCGGATCCGTGGCAAGGACCTCATCACCGATGTCGACGTCCTCGATGGCTTTGGAGGTGCCGTCGGCCATCAGGACCCGTGTTCCGGGGGTGAAACTGTCGGCGACCTTGCAGGAACCGCCCAGTGCCCGGGCCAGCTTCGAGTTGCTGTACCAGTCCTTGAGCCCGCTGATCAGCTTGTCGCCGAGGCCCCAAAGCCTCTTGACGAGAGAGGCGCCCTTCTTTCACCTGAGGGCGTACTTGCTGAGCATCTTGCCGGCCAGACCGCCGACGAGACTCGACGCGACGTTGAGTGCCGTCGCACCGCAGGAGCCCAGGGCGCCCGTCGTGAAGCAGGTCCGGATCTGTCGAGCTGGCTTTACGGCCACGCTGGTCGTACGTGTACGACCAGCGGCGTACTTGACGCCGATGACGTTGGGGCAGCTGTCGGCGAGTTCGGCGAGCCGTTCACCGGCGAGCAGCGGGTTGCGGATGTACGGCACGACCCCGAGTTCCGGCACGGCCTCGGCCGGTGGTAGTCGACCCCGCCGTCCTGCGAGACGTACGGGTGCACCGGCTGATGCTCCATCACCATCTGCGCCCCGGTGTCCCTGGCGTGCTCGGCGGCGGCGACGGCCGGAGGCACGTCGTGGCCGACGCCCACCAGCACGGTGGCGCGCCCGCTCGCCTCCTCGATGGTGAGCTCGGTGACAGTGCGCCGCTCGTCAGGGGTGAGCGCGTGGAACTCACCGGTGTTGCCGTTCGGCGTGACGACGCGGACGCCGCCGTCGAGAAGCCGTCGCGGCAGCGCGCGGTGTGCCGGGACGTCGATGGTCCCGTCCTCGGTGAACGGGGTCACCGGGATCGCCACAACGTCTGCGAAGGCCGATTTCAGCGGGGAGAGGTCCATGCGGACCGGCCTTTCGTCGAGGTGCTGGTGTGTCAGGTCCAGCCGGTCCTTCACGCCGCGTCACCCCCGTCTTCGTCGTCGGGGAATGGTCGCACCCTTGTACCGGCTCATGACGACGAGTCCCGTACCGTCGAGCGTCTTGAGCGCCTCGCGCACGGGAGTCAGAGTTCCCTGCGGGCCCTTCACGGCGGGCTTCCGGACGCCCCGTGGACACGGGAACGGCGCGGCGCGGGTCCCCGGTCGCTCGGCGGGTCCCGCGCCCGATGGCGGGCTGTCCGGGCGATCAGCCGCCGCGAACCGCGGACAAGGCGCCTGTGACGGCCTCCAGGTCCGGGCCGGAGGCCAGGCCCGCGTGGTAGAGCCGCAGTTCGGTCGCGCCGAGCGAGGCCGCGTGGGCGGCGTCGGCCGCCAGCGTGCCGGGGCTGCCGCCCATGCCCGTGACCACGTTGAAGTTCGCGGCCAGCACTCCGGACAGTCCCGTGAAGGGGGCCAGGACCGCTTCGCGGGCCGCGTCGCCGCCGGTGCAGGGCAGCACGACGCCGTCCGCCGTGGAGAGGATGTGCGAGGGCTCCGTGCCGGCGTTGGCGCCCGTGCGGTACGGCGCCGGATCGGCGTGCAGCAGGACCTGGAAGCCGGGTCCGGGCGCGGCGCTTCGCACCGCTGCCACGACGGCCTCCTGGAGACTCCGGGCGGCGTGCCCGCGCCACCGCAGGGTGGCGTCGGCGAGGGCGGGGCCGAGCAGCTTCTCGACCGCCGTCCATCCGGACCCGTCGGCCCCCGGGCCGGCCCAGACCGGTTCCATGGCCCGTCGCACCGCGGCCCGCAGCTCGTCGGCGTCCAGCCCGGCGGAGCCGTAACCGGTCCGGCAGTCGGTGCAGAAGCAGAGGGACATCAGGTACTGCGCGGCGTCCCCGAGAGCGACCCCGGTGGTCTTGTCGTGGGCGTGCAGGTGCGCGAAGCCGTACCAGCCGCAGGACTCGAGTTCGGTGCCCGCCGTCCCGGGGCGTACGGCGGCCTCCGCCGCCAGCTCCACCAGGTAGTCGCGGACGGCCGGCCGGGCGATGCAGGGGGCCCAGGGGTAACGGTCCCCGTAGGCGTTGACGACCGAGGTGTCGGGGTGCTCGGCCCCCAGCCGCGAGTTGTGGGCGAGGACCACCCAGGAGTGCACCTGGAGCCCGGCGTCCGTCAGGGCTTCGGCCGCCTCGGCGTACGGGTCGTCACCCGGCACCCAGGACTGCGGGAACGGGCGCAGTTCGCGCCCCGCCCAGCGGGCCGTGTCGGGCCGGTAGAGCACCGCCGCGTGTTCGGCCGTGACGATCCTCCGCCCGGGATGCCGCGGCGTCAGGGCCCTGGTGGAGTGGTAGGCCGAGGCGAGAGTCACCTGCTCGACGCCGAGCCCGGCCAGCCGGGCTCCGGCGCGCGGATCCCCGACGACGTCCCAGGGGTAGACGAAGGCGGAGGCCCTCACTTCGCCTCCCGTGCCGAGTACTTCTCCAGCAGGGCGCGGCCGTTCGCGATGATCGCGCCCAGCTCCCCGACGTGGGCGGCCGGGGGTTCGGTGAGCGGGGTACGCACAGGCCCGACGTCCAGGCCCTCCAGCCGGACGCCGGCCTTCACGAGGGACACCGCGTAACCGTGGCCTTTGGCCCGCAGTTCGACCAGCGGCCGGTAGAAGTGGTCGAGGAGTCCGTCGGCCAGGTCGTCGTCCCCCGATTCCAGCGCCCGGTAGAAGGCGAGTGCGATGTCCGGGGCGAAGGCGAAGACGGCGGAGGAGTAGAGGGTGACGCCGATACCCCGATAGGCGAGCCCGGTCAGCTCCGCGGTGGGCAGCCCGTTGAAGTACAGGAAGTCCTCGCCCGGCAGCCCCGTGCGTACGGCGCTGACGATGCGCTGCATCAGGTCCAGGTCGCCGCAGCCGTCCTTGAGGCCGATGATCCCGGGGATCCGGGCCAGGGCGACGACGGTCTCCGGGGTGAAGACGGCGTTGTCCCGCTGGTAGACGATCGTCTCCAGGGAGGTGGCGGCCGCGAGCGCGGCGTAGTGGGCCAGCAGTCCCTCCTGACCGGCGACGACGAGGTAGGGGGGCATGGCCAGGAGCCCGTCCGCGCCCGCCTCCTCGGCGAGCTTCGCGTAGCGGACCCCGAGCGCCGTCCCGTAGCCGGCCCCCGCGACGACGGGCACCTGCCCAGCGGTCTCCTCGACGGCCGCGGCGACGACGAGCTGGAACTCCTCGGGGGTCAGCGCGTGGAACTCGCCCGTACCGCAGCAGGCGAAGACGGCCGCCGCTCCGGCATCGACGCCCTTGCGCACGTGCGCACGGAAGACGTCGAGGTCGACGGAGCCGTCCGGCCCGTACGCGGTGACGGGGAAGAAGAGCGGCCCGGCGGCGTCGGTGAGCCGGGCGGCGAGGGGGGCTGAGGTCACGGGCGCTCCCTGAGCAGATTCAGGCGTGCACAACTATGATCGATGTCCATATTTCTGAACGCCGCCACGCTAAGGCAGCCTCGCGGCGCAGGTCAAGACAGGAACACCCAACCCCAGGGCGAACCGGCGGAGTCGGCGCGACACTTGACGCGATCGGCCGAAACTTCTTAGCGTGTCCACGCATGTGAATGTCGTCCACGGATCAGATACGTCGAGCGGTTGCGTCATGCCGCGTGCCACGGCGTGTCGTGCTGCCCGTACGCCCGGCAGCACGG